>QLUL01000058.1 GCA_018725425.1 Chloroflexota bacterium | reverse complement strand
GAATAGGTATTATGTCCCCCAGTCATGCAACAGGTCTATTCCTTAATCCGTCAATAGAAACGCTGAGCGGAATTAACCCTTCGAAGACGAAGGCCTGCGGCCTTCGGATGGGGTAAGGGGTTTCACATGGTTAATGAAAGGCTAAAGCCTGAATTCCTTTATACCCCACAAGGTGAGCGTTTTGAGTCTGAACTCACGGATTAAGAGCTTCCCTGTCCCCTTGTCTTTCCCCGATAGAGGCGATTTAATTACTCCAACTGCGACCAGCCTTTCTTCTCTTTGCCACCGATCTGAAGGACAGCATAGAGTACAACTACACCTGCTAAGCCTAACAGCCATTGCCAAACTGGTACTCCCATTGACACACTCACAATAACGCCGGCGATGCTGGAAAGTACATAGCCCCAAAATGCCCACTTCTTCCAGGCGAATAGCGCAATGGCGAAGACGAGGCCAAGGAGGCTGAGAACAGCCATCGCAGGAAATGTCCAGCCGGGGGCATCCGGAAGCGCCTCTCTCATTAATTGGGGATCCACCAGATACCCTAGAGCCGTCCCTAGCAGCGATAGAGCGCCTCCTATTATCAGAAGTACGAGCCAGGCGGTGAGGCAACCATGACGTTGTTTCTCTTGAACCATTGTTTTTCCCTCCTTTCTATTTCTTTGGCCTAACGGTCAAGTTGTGCCGAAAATCCCGCACAACAATTCTGGGTAGTCGTATATCTATATGTATCACCTCCCCCGTATCGCAAAGACCGCTATTCGTATCGAAAAGCCTCGACGGGACGCAGCTTGCTTGCTCGCCGTGCCGGCAACATTCCGGCGATGGCCCCGGCAAGTAAGGAGAAAAGGAGCGTCCCCAGAATCAGCGGCGCGCTGATCACCAGGAGCAGCTCGAAATCGAGAAAGTGACCCACCGCCAATGACGTTCCGGCGCTTAGCAGCAGACCAAAAACGACGCCGATTATCCCACCCACAAGCCCCATCAGGCTCGATTCGATGAGGAAGATCGACAGGATATGCCCGTTCTGCGCCCCCACCGCCTTCATCACTCCGATCTCTCTCGTCCGCTCCAGGACCGAGGTGTACATAGTGTTCATCACCCCCACTCCACCAACGAGCAGGGCGATAGCCGCAAGCCCGGCAACAAAGGCTTGCACAATGCCGACCATATCCCCGAGCCCTTCACTGATATCCTCAAACGTTATCAGAAGAATATCAGCCACACCCGCTTCGGCAAGCGCGGCGTCGATCCTCTCGGCCACTATCCCCACCCTTTCCCCTTCGCCCGCTTTAGCCAGGAAGAGGGGCGCTCCGGCATCGTTAAACACATCGTCCATCATCGCAAAGGGGATGAAGATCGACTCATCGGTGAAAACCGGTTCCTGGCCGGCAGCGGCCCCCATGGCCGCTTTCACTACCTCGGGATCCGTTTCCATGATACCAACGACCTCGAAAGACTTGCCTTCGATCTCGATCGTTGCGCCGGGTGTTGCTCCCAATCTCTGGGCCACATTGTAGCCGAGGACGGCCTTGGCCTCATCTCCGGCGATTAACATCCGTCCCCCGGCGATTGGAAACTCTCCGATAAACGCCCTGAACTCGGTGACCATCTCCGGGGAAAGGCCGACCACCAGCAGCCTTTCGCTGACCGGCGGCTCATCTTTGACTACTTCCCCTCTTTCAAGACGTATAGGGGCCACGGCAACCACTCCCTCCCACTGGCGCACCAGGTCAGGGTCGATATCAATGAGCCGGGGTATCGCACCCACCTCCTCGTCTCCTCCCATGATCATTATTGTATTCACCCCGAATATCCCCTCGACGTACTGGATGATGGTCCGTTCCAGCCCGAGGCCGAGGGAGAGCAGCGCCACCATGGCCGTGATCCCGATAACAATGCCGATCACCGTCAGCCAACTGCGCAGCCTCCGCTGCCGTACAGTCCTTGTTGCCAAAAAGAAGAAATCTTTAACCACGACGCTCCTCCTTTAGTATTTGACCGTCACGTAGCGTGATAACCCTCTCTGCATAAGCGGCAACCTCGGGGTTATGAGTGACGACGATCACCGTTTTACCTTCATCCTTGCTCAGGCGCCTGAGCAATTCCATTACCGTTGCCCCGCTCTCAGAGTCCAGGTTTCCGGTCGGCTCGTCAGCAAGGATAATATCGGGGTCATTGGCCATGGCCCGGGCGATAGAGACCCGCTGCCGCTCTCCACCTGAGAGTTCGTTAGGGCGATGTTTCTTCCGGTCACCGAGGTCGACCTTCCCTAGCAGCTCCCCTGCTCGCTGTGCCCGCCGGGTTGGCTTCACCCCTTGAAAGATCATCGGCAATTCCACATTCCCCTGCGCCGTGAGGCTCGCCACCAGGTTGAACGTTTGGAAGACGAACCCAAACTTCTGTCCTCGCAATATCGATAGTCGCCGCTCGCTGAGTCCGTCTGTCGCCTTACCTTCGATCTCTACCACACCCGCCGAAGGCATATCGAGGCAGCCGATGATGTGCAGCAGGGTCGATTTGCCCGACCCCGATGGCCCCATGATGGCGATGATCTCTCCGCTGTCAATGGACAGGTCAACGCCGCGCAGGGCGTGCACCCACGTCTTTCCCAACTGATAATCCCTGGTTACCCCATGCAGTTCAAGTAATGACATCGTTCCTCCCAATTCGTAATAGTTTAGGTTTTCGATTAGAATAGACTGCGAACGTTATACTACCCATTTTCGTTTAATTCTAGTACTGAATCAATCCCCCAATGGGGGATTTTTTAGGTTAGTGAGCGTGTCTCGTGTGCCTTTCGGCGAGTATTTTGCCTTGCGTGATAATGGCTACACTATGCCCCACTGCTAAGAACTTTGCTCATAGAGCAATTTCTCTGGATTTACCCTGGTAGCACAATATGCAAACACAAAACCTGCCGCAAATAGCATGAACCCAAAGATTAGCATGATACCTCGTCCCAGTTCTACTTCCAGAAGCCGCGATAGAATGAGGGCCGCCGCGAATAAGCCCGATGTCAACAACCCACCGTATAGATTAGCCGATCTCACGGTGCGTGTCGTGGCGGAAACGAAAAGCCCTGCTGACACAGTATAGAAAACTACCGCGGGAACAACTACCAGCAGATAGGTGCCAAATGCCACCGGCCGGAATGCTTCCATAATAACACTGCTCAGCGCAAAATAGGCCAGAACCATGGTATAGGCGCACGCTAAGAAAATGGTTAAATGGAAGATAAGCTTGCCGAAAAAGAGCGTTCGCCACGAGAGTGGAAACGAAAGAAGGCGTTCCAGGGAGCGACTCTCAGTCTCCCGAGCAATAGACAACATGGCGTATTGTGTAGCTGTCACCGAGAGGAAGAACGGCAAGATCACTGGCACAAAATGCTGAAGCATTTGCTCGATCATCGCCGCTAGCTCTGCCCCCTCAAGGCCGATCTCCCACATCATCAACGGCGGCAACATGCCAGCCAACCGTAAATAGGCCATAAGTGGAAACACGGACCCAAATCCGATGCTTGAAAGCACCAGCCCTAAAATTCCCATTTTATTGCCCTTAAGCTCTAAGAATTCTTTATAGAGGACGAAGGATAACATTCTCATGATTTTCTCCTTTAGCGATCCCTATAACTCCGCCATCTTTTCATTCTTCCTCTCGGCGTCTATATCTCCATCCTCTCCCAGCCGCGGGCCCCCAAGCGGAAAGAGTAATAAAAAGTGAACCCCGTTAAAGCTAAGAAGATGGCACCACTTACAGTTGTCACGAGTCCCTCTGGCAGGTGGTGTAGAAAACCCAGGAACCCAATCTCGGCATAGACCAGCCCTGAGGCCAGAATTCCCAGAGCCACAATGTAATAAGCCCAGGGCAGGATGTTGCGTACAATACCACCAGTTACACTGGCTGTCTCTCTCTGCCCGGCATAACCTGCCATATCTAGCGCCAGGATTAACACAGTAACGGCTCCTCCCAGCAGGGTAAATACTACCAGCGAGAGGAGGATAGTCAGGATACTGCTTCCCGTGAGGATATTCAGCACGAGCAATATTACCCCACCAAGGAGTATTTGGGGGATGAACGGGGCTAACCAGTAACACAATATGAACTCCCTTCCCCCAAAGGGCGCAGCCTTAAGCAACCAGTGCTGTTCCTTGAGGGCTTTTTTATCTTGCATGATGGCTGCAGGTATAAAGAATATCGCTACCGCACCAGAAGCTAGGAAACCAATCACAGCGATATGGGCAAGTGGGATTAAACTGTGCCAGGGTTCCGGTATGGTGAATCTCTCTACTACAGCTATGAAAAGATAGACGATCAACATCACCAGAAGACCAATCGCTCCTTGAGCCATCTCATAGTTGCGAGCCGCCTTCTTCCATTCGACCAGGATGAGGTTGCTCCTTCTCCCCGGAGAAAAAGGCTCTCTGGCCGGTCGTTCAACCTGTTTTCTGGTGGCGGCCTCTACGGTTTGAGTTCTGTCGTAGCCTGAGTAGTAAAGCCTCTTTGCAGCCAGCATGGAAGAAGTAAGAATAACGCCGCTGGCGAAAAACAAACGTAGTAGAAGCCCAAAAGCTATATCACCCTGTGTGAGATAGGTCAAGGCATTAGCAGCATCGCTTAAGGGGAAGAGTATAGCCAGAGCCGGTTCTGCTGCATCTATCCAATTGGGTAACCGCGGTAGTATCCTTTCTGGGCCTATAATAAAGAAGCCTACCCACGAGGCGGTTGATAGAAAACCGAAGACTGCTCCTGCTTGCATTATCCGTTTAGTTGATAGCACCTTAATAAGTATCATCACCAGAAGGATAGCAAGGGAGGCAGATATCGTCAGCAGCGGATACACCACTAGCGGAATAAACAGGTAATAGTACCAGGGGGCAGCGCTGGCTATACCCAGGGCAATAAGGGGCAACAGCACAAAGATAGCTATATTCATTAAAGCCCCTTTGGAAAGGCTGGTGGCCAGGAGAAAGCGGAAGATGAAGAGGGTATTTGCTGGTATGGGGCTTGAGATGAGAAGGCTAAGCTCAGGTGAGTGATAGAACTTAGATCGAGCCTCTCTCAGCATTAACGAGAAGGTCGAAAACAAAAGCCAGAACAGAATAAGGTGAAGGAGGGATGTAATAAGGAGCATCTCTAGTGTTAGGGGAATGTCGGCCAGTAGCGGGCGGATACTCTCTGCAATTTGCCCGGTTACCCACCCGAAAAACGCAAGGCCCAGGGTTAGCCAGGCGAGGGCGATGAGTATCTGCCTTCTGGTTTTAAGATAGCTATTTCTAAAGACAAGTGCTTCCTTTTGCAAAAGGACTTTAATGATGCCCATCAATTCTCCTTAGGACCCAAGCTCCTCTAAGAGCTTCCTGGTATCTATATCGAAATCGCCGGTAAGCTCAAGGAAGATATCCTCCAGGGTGGAGCCTTTTACTGCTGTCTGCTGATTGAGCTCGCTCAAGGTGCCCAGGGCAACAAGCTCGCCGTGATGGATGATGCCGATGCGGTCGCAGAGACGCTCGGCGATCTCCATTATGTGGGTCGACATAAAGACGCTCACCCCCTGCCTGGTGAGGGCGCGAAAGATGTCCTTGGTGAGGCGGGCACTCCTGGGGTCTAGATTGGCGGTGGGCTCATCCGCAAAGAGGATCTGGGGATTATGAATTAAAGCCGAGATCAAGGCTACCTTCTGACGCATTCCTCTGGAGTAGCTCTGAATCAGCTCGTCGATCTTATCGCTCATCTCAAAGGAGTCAAACAGCTCCTGGATTCTTTGTTCATGTAGATTGGGGTTCTGAACATTATATAAATTGGCTACAAAGCGCACAAATTCTCTCCCTGTAAGCTTATCATAAAGAAAAGGATTGTCAGGGACATAACCAAGCAGCGCCTTTGCCTCTACCGGCTGTTTCACAATATCGAAGCCGCCAATAAGCACCCGTCCCTCGGTGGGCTTGAGCAGGCCGGTGCATACCTTTATGGTAGTCGTTTTTCCGGCACCATTGGGTCCCAGGAAGCCGAACACCTCACCCTTTTTGAGTTCAAAGCTTACCTCTTTGACAGCAGCAAATTTTCCATAGTTCTTAGATAGGTTCTCGACCCTCAAGATCGCCTCTGGCATAAGAACCTCCCACGAGTAAATCGTCTATGCTCACGCTCCAGTTATTATCCCATATAATGCACCAAAAAGTCGCCTCCCTGCGTGTGGCACCTGCCTGCGTCTGCTTATGAGAGTTTTATCGTCCAATTCCCCCTACAGACTGTAGCTTATCTATCATATTTAGATGGAGCGAGAAATCTAAAGACAGATCTTTAGCAAGTCCAATCCTCAAACCAGGAGCAACCCTGATAAAATCTACCTGATGTGCCAAGCAGAAATCAATCAGGCTGTCTATTTCACTAATGTTTTCTGGATAGATGGTTGCTCCTACAGCTACACATACGGCATGCTTCTTCAAATTATACAGCGCCTGCTTGACTTTTTCGAAAGTATCTTTCCCACGGTACTCTTCGAATCGGCCCTTATCTGCGGATTCCATGCTAACTCGAACATAGGCCACCCCAGACTTACTTAGTTCGGATGCCACCTCATCGGTAATGAGCACACCATTTGTAAGAAGGCCGATGCTATAATCAAGCCCACTGGCATATCTTAATATTTCGGGTAGGTCTCTCCTTAGGAGTGGTTCTCCGCCAGCGATAGTGAGAACGCGACATCCGACTTCCTTGGCCATCAATAAAAGGGATTTTATTTCACAGGTATCACACTCTCTCTTGTACCCCTTGGAACTTCTATCGCAATCTGCCACTGCACCACAGTATAGACATCTAAGATTGCACTC
>QLUL01000057.1 GCA_018725425.1 Chloroflexota bacterium | reverse complement strand
AGTGGTCGAGCCGGTGGTGATCGAGCCACCACCGCCACCCGTCAGGTATGGCGCCTGGGTTGACGAGATAATCGCCACTCGGGTGCCCGATCACGCTAAGGCAGTCACCATGATCGAGGTCGGGGAGCTTGACCTCTTTACGTGGCCCGTGGGTCTTGATCTCTACCGACGGGTCGTGGAACACCCGGGCGTGGACTATGAACGGGCATTTGGGTCATTCAACGAGTTGACCTTTAACCCCGTAGGCCCAGTCTTCCCCGGTACCGGCAAGCTCAATCCGTTCGCCGTCCCGCGGATGCGGGAGGCGATGAACTGGCTGATTGACCGAGATCACATCGTCGAAGAGATCATGGGGGGAATGGCGGTCCCGCGCTACACCGTCCTTCACCCGGCCTTCCCCGACTACACCAGGGTGATCGATGTCGCCAGGAGGCTTGAGATCTACTATGCTCACAACCCGGCGAAGGCGAAGGCGATAATCACTGAGGAGATGAAAAAGCTTGGTGCCGAGCTTATTGGGGGGGTCTGGCACTGGGAAGGCAAGCCGGTGGAGATAATCATGCTCTCCCGCATCGAGGATGCGCGGCTCCACATCGGGCGCTATGTAGGGAGTCTCCTTGAGGAGCTCGGGTTCGTCATGATCTATCTAGAGAAGACAGCGGGCGAGGCGTCTCCGATCTGGCTCCTGGGCGACCCGGCTGCCGGGCTGATGCATATCTACACCGGCGGCTGGATCGCTACGGTAATCGACCGCGACCAGGGGGACGTCTTCAACTTCTTCTACACCCCCAGGGGTATGCCGCGCCCGCTCTGGCTGGCCCTTAAGCCCGCTCCGGAGTTCGACGAGCTTGCTGATCGGCTCGCCAAGGGTGACTTCACTACCGTCGAGGAGCGTGCGGAGATGATGGCCCGGGCGCTCGAACTCTCGCTCGAGGATTCGCACCGGGTCTGGGTTTCCAACCTGATCAGCGTTATACCTCGCCGGGCTGACATGCGGGTTGTAGCTGATCTTGCCGGTGGTATATCCGGCGCTTTCCTCTGGGGGTTGACCTCCCACTTCGTTGATCCAGTCACCGGGAAGCCCATAGAGGGCGGAGCGCTGAGAGTTGCTACGACCGAGCTGCTGCCCGAGCCCTGGAACCCGATTGCCGGCTCAAACTGGATCTTCGACCTGCAGTTCATCCGTGTAACATCGGACTGGGGAACGGTGTGGGACCCGTTCACTGGACTGCATCACCCTCAACGGATCGAGCGGGCTGAGATTTACGTCAAAGAGGGATTGCCGGTAGGCATTACCCACGACTGGCTAACGCTTGAGTTCGTCCCCAAGATAGAGGTCCCGGCCGATGCCTGGGTTGACTGGGACGCCGTGGAGCAGCGGTTCATCACCCGGGCGGAAAAGTATCCGGAGGGCCTCACCGCCAGACTAAGGTCCGTCGTCCACTATCCTGGTGACCTGTTTGATACTGTAAAATGGCACGACGGCAGTCCGTTATCCCTGGCCGACTTCATCATGCGCATGATCCTTGAATTTGACCGGGCAAAGGAAGCAAGCCCGGTCTTCGACAAAGCGGCAGTGCCGCCCTTCACGACCTTCATGGGCCACTTCCGCGGCATGCGGATTCTCTCCGAGGACCCGCTGGTGATCGAGTCCTTTACCGACATGGCCTTCCTGGATGCGGAGTGGAATGCCTGGACCTGGACCTGGTTCCCGTTTTATCTTCAGGGGCCCGGTGCCTGGCACAACCTGTCGCTGGGGCTGTTCGCTGAAGCGGCAAAGGAGCTTGCCTTCTCCGCTCCCAAGTCGAGGGAGCTCAAAGAGGAGTGGACAAACTATATCGCCGGCCCGAGCATCCCCATCCTCAGAGGGCACCTCGAACGGGCGCTCGCCGGGGGCCTCTTCCCCTATGAGCCTACCCTGGGGCAGTTCCTGACCGCCGCTGAGGTGGCTGAGAGGTGGAGGAACCTGCAGGCGTGGTATGGCGCCAAGGGGCACTTCTGGCTCGGCACCGGACCGTTCTACCTGGAGAGGGCATATCCCGTGGAGAAGATCGTACACCTCAAGAGGTTCCCTTACTTCCCCGACCCGGCAGAGAAGTGGCTGGGCTTTGCCGAACCGATGCTCGCCGAGGTCGAGGTCTTGGGACCGGCCGAGGTCAGAATCGGGAGAGAGGCTACGTTCGATATTAAGGTAACCTTCAAGGGCGAGCCTTACCCGGTGGCGGAGGTGGACTTTGTGACCTTCCTCGTGCTTGACGCGCATGGTAAGATTGTCCATGTCGGCGAGGCCAAGGCGGTCGCCGATGGTCTCTGGCGGGCGGTGCTCACCGCGGAGATGACCGGGAAGCTCGTGGTGGGTGGTAGCAGGCTGGAGGTGGCTGTGGCACCTCTGGCGGTTGCTCTTCCCACCTTTGGAGCGCTCGGGTTTATAGCACTCCCGTAACACGTTGCGCACCCGGGACGAGGAAACTCGAAAGGTATGATGATGCGGTAAAATGGAGGGGTCGTGGCGGGGACGGTCCCGTCTCCTAATCGACCCCTCCGAAGGGGAGTCACACTATGGCCAGGATAGCCGAAGGTCACAGCGGGGAGAAGTCTGGTAGCACCCTTGGCAGAGTAGGGCGGTACATGCTGGTAAGGGCGCTTACGCTGGGCATCTCGGTGGTTATTGCGGTCTACATCACCATCCTTATTGCCAACATGGGAGGGCACGTTGACCAGATAAAGATAGGTATGATTGATGAAGGGATCGCGGCGTGGGTTGCCGCAGATGAGGAGCTTCTGGCCTTACCGCGGGCGGAGCGAGAGGAGGTCATCGCTAAGACGAGAGAGATTCGGATCGCGGCCCTAGGGCTGGACATCCCCTTCCCAATACGCAGCGTCCGCTATCTAACCGATGCCATGTCGCTCGACTTGGGGCACTCTACTACCCTGATGAGTGATAAGGGGTCGCGGTTTGTGCGGGAGATCCTCCTGGAGAGGCTTCCACACACGCTTTTGCTTTTTGGCACCACCAGTCTTTTGATGTTCTTTGTTGCCCTCTTTGGCGCCCTCTTTCTCTCCCGGCGTTATGGGAGCAAACTGGATCAGGCAGTCATTGCTTTGGCTCCCACCTCGGCCGCCCCGGCTTGGTTCTATGGTATCTTTCTTATTCTCATATTCGCCGCGGTGCTGCGGCTTTTGCCCTTCGGGGGATTTGTCGCCGCTCCGCCTCCACCAACCATGTGGGAGTATGCTTTGAGTGTGCTGCGGCACATGGTCCTGCCCGTCTCTGCCATGGTCATCGGCGGTATTTTCGTCAGTATCTACAATTGGCGAACCTTCTTCCTGATTCACTCCAGTGAGGACTACGTGGAGATGGCCAAGGCCAAGGGGCTGTCATCGGGGGCGATTGAGCGGCAGCACATTCTGCGGCCGACCCTGCCCCCGATCATTACCAGTTTTGCCTTAATGCTAATTGGCATGTGGATGGGTGCGATTGTCCTGGAAACGATCTTCGGCTGGCCGGGGCTGGGGAGTCTCCTCTGGAGGGCGATGCGGCTATTTGAGACCGCCGTTGTCGTGGGGGCGGTGGTCATCTACGCCTACCTCCTGGTGGTAACCCTTTTCCTGCTGGACATCGTCTACGCCGTGGTTGACCCCAGGGTGAAGGTTGGCGCCGAGGGAAGGACGTCATGAGCACCTTTCGCAGCACAATCAAGCATCTCACCCGCTATCGCTCCGCCACCGTCGGGCTGGTAATTATTGGCGCGATGGTGGTGGTGGCCATTTATGCCCTGATCTTATGGTCCCCCGGCGAGGCGATAAGCCTCTGGAGGGGAGATGGCGGCATCTGGCATGAGACCCCCAGAATTGCCTGGCCGAGGTGGATCAACCTCCTTCCGGGGGTGAACCGCCCGGAGACCATTATCATGGACAGCCGCGAGGCCGGGACCACCAAAAGTGTCTCGCCCCTCGGAGAGGGGTTGAGCACGGTGGAGATACTGCTCCCCTTTGACTTCGAGTATGACGATTTCCCCAAGGAAATTACCCTGTTCTTTGCGGTGGAGTATGATAAACTGGCGCCGTCGGTCTCACTTATATGGCTAACCCCCGATGGGCGGGAGATCAGTCTGGGGAGCCGAGCGGCGGGGCCACCATACCGCATATCGCTGGATACCGCCCTCATGCGGAGGCTGGGGGGCGAGGCAGCCGAAAGAGCGCTTTTCCAGGACCCCGCCGGAGAGCTCCTCAGGGGTCGCTATGCGCTGCGGGTCGAGGGGTGGTTGTTTGAGGAAGGCGCTGACCTCGATGCGCGGCTGGTGGTCTACGGGCAGGTTCATGGACTGGCTGGAACCGATCACCTGCGCCGGGACATCATGGTGGCGCTTATCTGGGGGACGCCGATCGCCCTTGTCTTCGGATTGCTGGCAGCGGTGGGGGCCACGGCCAGCACCCTCGTCATCGCTGCCATCGGCGTCTGGTTCGGGAAGTGGGTGGATGGCGTTTTCCGCTGGCTCACCCAGGTGAATATCATCCTGCCGATTCTCCCCATCCTCATCATGATCGGCTACCTGTACTCACGCAGCATCTGGGTGATGTTGGGGATGGTTATTGCCCTTAACGTCTTCAGTGCCAGCTTTTTTGTCTTCCGTTCCATGTTCCTCCCGCTGAAGGAATCGCCCTATATTGAGGCAGCCAGGGCGTATGGGGCCGGGAACTGGAGGATTATTTTCCGCTATATGCTCCCCAAGGTGGCCCCGGTGCTCCTCCCCCTCTTCGTCATTCAGATTCCTGGCTTTGTTTTCCTCGAGGCTACACTAGCGGTCCTGGGGTTGGGCGACCCCCTCCTCCCCACCTGGGGAAAGGTGCTGAGCGATGCCTGGGCAAATGGGGCGGTCTACATGGGGCACTACTACTGGACGGTGTTGCCGGCGCTCGTCCTGATGTTGTTAGGGCTTGGCTTCGCCTTGGTCGGCTTTACCCTTGATCGCATCGTCAATCCGCGGTTGAGAGAGGTATGATGAAGGGAGATACGCTTATCGGGATCGAGAACCTGCGGCTCTACTTTCGCACCGCCAGGGGCCCGCTTCAGGCGGTGGATGGGGTGAGCCTCGAGATCGGCCGGAAACCGGCGATGGTGATCGTCGGGGAGTCCGGCTGTGGTAAGACCTCGCTTGCCAGAGCAATCCTGAGGCTGCTGCCCCGTAATGTACATACCTACACCGGGCAGGTTCACCTCAACGGCGTTGACCTGATGCAGTTCGGCGACGAGCGCTTCCGGCGGGAGGTGCGATGGACCAAGTTCGCCCTCGTATCCCAGGCGGCGATGAATTCCCTCAACCCGGTGATCAAGGTTGGGGATCAAGTCGCCGAACCCTTGCTGACACATGGGCTGGTGGGGGGGAAGGGGGAGGCGGCGGAGCGGGCAAGGTCAGCATGCGAGATGGTAGGTCTCCCGGTGGACTTCCTGAACCGTTACGCCTTTGAGCTCTCCGGCGGGATGCGACAGCGTGTCGCCATCGCTACCGCGCTGGTTGCGAACCCCGCTCTGGTGGTTCTCGACGAGCCAACCTCGGCGCTGGACGTGCTGACGCAGGCGAACATCATGAATCTGCTCAAGGAGGTCAAGCAGAAGTTCAGGATGAGGTTTGTCCTTATTACCCATGACATCGCCACCTCCAGCGAGCTGGCGGACGAGGCGGTGGTGATGTATGCCGGGCAGGTGGTGGAGCGGTGCGACGCCGGGCGGTTTTACCGCCACCCGCTTCACCCATACTCGCAGCGGCTGATGGCGAGCGTGCCCACACTCCGTGAGGACAAGGAGCTGGGGTTCATCCCGGGGCAACCACCGAGCCTGATCAACCCCCCCCCGGGCTGCCGCTTTGCCGAGCGTTGCCCCTCTCGGTTTGGTCGCTGCCAGGAGGAGCCGCCCTTTAAGAAGGTGGAGGCCGATCACTGGGTGAAGTGCTGGCTACACGGTTAATACTACCCCTGGCCACATACCGGGACTGATACCTGAAGAGAAGTCGGTTTAGTATTGCGGGAAAGTGATCCAGAATGGGGAGACGACTGATGAGATGGGCCAGGGTGTTCCTGGGTGTGTTGGTGTTGGTGAGTTTGGTCTTCCTGTTCCTGGCTGTGCGTGGTGAGCAAAACCACCCCCCTGTCGCTGATGCCGGATCTGACCCTACAGTGGCGGTTGGCGCCTTAGTCATCTTAGATGGTTTAGCAAGCCATGATCCGGACGGCGAGCGCTTGAGCTTTCAATGGACTCAGACCACTGGGCCGGGAATTACCCTGTCCGATCCGACGGCAATCAGGCCGACGTTTACACCCACAGTAACCGGCACCTACACCTTCCATCTGGTGGTAAACGACGGAACGGTGGACAGCACGCCGGCTCGGGTGGATGTTGTAGTCCAGGAGGAGCATGATCACCAGGTGACCTTCTCCGATCGCAACCTGGAGTGGAAGATAAGGCGTGCCATTAATAAGGAGACCGGCCCGCTCTTTCGAGCGGACCTCATCCATTTAACTCGCCTCGAGTTGAGGCGGGCCGGCATTACCGACCTTATGGGGATCCAATATCTCAGCAGTCTGACCTGGCTCGATCTTGGGAACAACTGGATCACCGACCTCACCCCGCTCTTGGGGTTAACCAATCTGACCGTGCTCGCCCTTGAGGGCAATCGGATCGCAGACATCACCCCGCTCTCCGAACTGACCAATCTAACCCGCCTCAATCTTAGCGGCAATCAGATCACCGATCTCGCCCCGCTCTCCGAACTGACCAATCTGACCGTGCTCCAGTTAAGTGGAAATCGGATCAGTGTTCTCTCTCCACTCTCCGGGTTGACCAATCTGACCGTGCTTGAACTCGGAGATA
>QLUL01000056.1 GCA_018725425.1 Chloroflexota bacterium | reverse complement strand
CACTGGCAAAGGATGAACGAGGAACTGGAGGAGCTGCTGAGGTCAGGGAATTAAGGCTTTAGCCTGTAATCACGCAGCATGAAACCCTGAAGGGTTAATTCCGGTTAGCCTTTCATCACGCAGCATGAAACCCTGAAGGGTTAATTCCGAAACGGTTTCAGTAAATGCAGGTTTTGTGTTAAAATCTACCCGGTGCAACTATGAGACGAGTCGGTATATTGTTTAACGCTAACATCGCTGCCGCTCCGGGCCTTGCGCAAAGTCTGGCGAAGAAATTGCAGCAATCGGGCGTTTCAGTCTGGGCTTACCCCGCCTCAGACGAGGCCAGGGCAGGGGAGGAACTCGCCGGAACCGAGATGATCCTCAGCCTCGGCGGTGATGGCACGATGATGCGGGCGGCGCGCCTCGCCGCTCCTGAGGCGATTCCCATCCTGGGCATAAACCTGGGCAATCTGGGATTTACGACCGAAATCAGCGGGCGGGAGGCACTCACCAGGATTTCCAGCTTCTTGAATGGAGAAAGCTGGACCGACGAACGGGCAATGCTCCAGGCAGAACTTCCCGAATCGTGTCCGGGATACGTTGACCGTGTCCGGACACGGTCAACGGACTACGGAGACGGAAAGTCAGTCATTCACGCACTGAACGATGTAGTGGTGGGGCGAGGATCAATCATCCGGGTCATCCGGGTGAAAGCATCCGTCGACGGCCAACCGGTAACCACCTATAAGGGCGATGGAGTTATCGTAGCCACGGCAACCGGAAGCACCGGATACTCACTGGCCTCAGGTGGGCCGATCCTTTTCCCCAGCGCGGAGGAGATTTTATTGACACCCATCGCACCGCATTTAAGTTTGGCTACTTCTCTGGTGCTATCTCCCCAATCCCTCGTAGAACTTGAGGTTCGAACCGCTCACGAGGCCAGGGTCAGTATTGACGGGCAGCTTGAGTTACCCTTACGCAGCGGGGACACGGTCAGAATCAGACGCAGCCCTTATACCACCCGGCTCTTACGAATCCAGCCGCGCTCCTTCTTCCATCAGACATTATTGCAGAAATTGAGTGCCAGAGGGGGATCAGCAGATGAAGATTGAAAAGGCGAACATCGCCGATGTGCCTCAGATGCACAAGCTGGTGAATTATTTCGCCGCACAGGGTCAGATGCTTCCTCGAAGCTTGAGTGAAATCTATGAGAACCTGCGAGATTTCTTCGTCGTTCGTGAAGGAGAAGAGATAGCAGCTTGTGTGGCCCTGCATATCTGCTGGCATGACCTGGTAGAGATCAAGTCCCTCGCCGTAGCCGAGGAGCAACAGGATGCCGGTCTCGGCACCGCGCTGATCGAAGAGTGCATCGAGGAGGCCAGGGGACTGGGTGTGGCTACCATCTTCTGTCTTACCTATCAGCCAACCTTCTTCGAGCAATTCGGTTTTAATCAGGTTAGTCTCATGGAGCTTCCCCGGAAGATATGGGGGGAATGCCAGCGATGCCCCAAGTATCCCGATTGCGATGAGATTGCTATGGTCCTCCACTTGAAGCCCTCGGCAAAGCTGCAATGGTAGCCGAAGTTTGTTAAGTTATAGAGGCCGCCCCTCCCCCACTCAACAAACTCTACAAACTCTACAAACTCAATGAGAGAGAAATTGCTGGATAGCAAGTATGCCTATCAGGGACGGAGGATCAATCTCCGTGTTGACGGCGTAGAGCTACTATCAGGCAGGAAAGCTACCCGGGAGATCGTGGAGCATGGCAACTGTGTTGCAATCGTGGCGGTTGATGCTGCGAAAAATGTCATCCTGGTTCGCCAACACCGCAGCGCTGCAGGTCAGGATTTGCTTGAGATTCCAGCGGGCAAGGTTGAGCCCGGTGAAAGCCCGCTTGTCTGTGCACACCGTGAATTGAGGGAGGAAACCGGCTACTTGGCCGGAAAGGTAGAGCCTCTTGGCGGTTTCTATGCCAGCCCCGGATATTCCACCGAGTATCTTTATCTCTATCTCGCCACGGAACTGGAGCCAGTTCCGGAGGCACCAGATGCCGATGAGATCATGGATGTTGTCCGCATTCCGCTGGCCGGTATCCCGGAGATGATTGCTTCGGGAGAGATTCGCGACGCCAAAACCCTCGTCGGACTCTTGAGGGTTATGCTATATTTTGCCTTCCCTTCCTCATAGAGGTCGCCGCCATATATGTCATTGATTACCGTGGCGGGGAAATCCTCCACCTCCAGACGCCGTAGGGCTTCGGCGCCGAGGTCATCATAGGCTATGACTTCGGCCTTCTTGATGGACTTAGAGATGAGGGCTCCGGCACCCCCAATGGCGGCAAAGTAGACGGCCTTGTATCTGCGCATGGCATCTTTAACCTCCTGGGAGCGAGCCCCCTTCCCGATCATCCCCTTGAGTCCGATCGCCATCAATCGCGGCGCATAAGCATCCATGCGACCGCTGGTGGTCGGCCCCGCCGAACCGATGACCTTACCGGGCCTGGCCGGAGAAGGTCCCATGTAGTAGATCGTCTGCCCCTCGATCTCAAAGGGGGGCTTCCCGCCTCTATCGAGTGCCTCGACGAGCCGTTTATGCGCCGCATCGCGGGCGGCATAGATAATTCCGTTGAGCCTGACCTGGTCGCCGGCTCTCAATTTCTCTATCACCTCACCGTGAAGTGGCAATCTAATACATAGCGCCATAGTATCCGTGTCCGTGTCCCGTGTCCGGACACGGGACACGTATCACGGACACGCTAATGTCGCCTAATATTATAGCACAATGGCTCAATAAGCGTTAGTGATTGGTTAGTCACTATTCACCAATCACTAATTGCCTTGCTGGCCTCTCTGCGCTATGATAAGGAAGGGGTTGAGATCATGCATCGTGCCAACATTCAAGATATGCACACCGCGGTGGATACCAACCGTGGCTTCGACGTCATCATCGTCGTTTCCTCGGACAGGGATCAGGCGGATTTCTGGCAGGAGCGGCTGGAAGCCGGCCGCGGCTCGGTCATCGGCCGAAAGACACAGATCATATCGGTGGAGGAGGACTGGCCGGGCGGGGCCGGTCAGTTGTTGGGCACACTCTATGCCTGGGAGAAGGCCCAGGCCAGCCCTCGTTACGAGTCGAGAGTCGAGAGTCGAGAGTCGGGGGTGGTGGGGGACTCCAGACTCCAGACTCCAGACTCCAGACTCTTGAGCGGAGGTTCGGTGGCGATGTATCATACCGCCGGCAAGGGCATGAGAATGGCTCCACTCCCCGCCGCCGAGGCCAATAACAAGTCGGCCATCAAACTGCCCCGGCTGATCGAGACAAATGGCAAGAGGCACGCCATGACCGTCCTGGAAGGGGTGATCTTTCAGACCGGCCCATTTGCTTCCTCCCGTGGGGGAAGGCTCTGCGTTTTCTGGGGCGATCAGATATTCATCCCCTCAAGGTCGGTGGGTTTTGAGGGGAAGTATCAAGGCGAGATACTGAGCATCAGAGCCGAAATACCGTCCGATGAAGAGACCTGGAAGAGGGACTGGCAGAGCTACGGACTCATAATCAGTTTACAGTCTACAGGGGTCAGGGATCGGGGGGTGGGGGCTGATCCCTACCAACTGACTTCTGATAACTGTATTCCCGCCGCCGGCAGCGGGGCTCTGCAGAGGGAAAAACGAGGTTGGAGCGAACTGAAGAAGCTGATAGACCGGGGAATGGCCCAACCGGATGAATCGGGCAGGATAATCATGGGGAAGAGCCTGGGGTGTTTTTCGCTCTCTTACGCCTTGCTGGAAGCTTTGCGTGAGGAATTCGCCGCGGAGCTTGCCGAGAAGCGGGCAAGGATGGATACCGACCCTCACCTCTGGATGCCCCTGACCTCCACCCGGGAGGAGTTCGTGTCGGGCGGAGGCGACGAAGCTCTCTGGGAAAGGGTGAACCGATTCAAAGGGCGGTTTCTTGCCCAAGAGGGGCTTGAGCTATTCGGGGATAAAGACCTGGGGTGCCAGACCCTCTGGTGGGACTACGGCCAGCTACGGCTTTATCACCAAAACTTTCTCCGGCTGCTGGAGAGATCTCTCGAAGGGGAATGCTTGAGGCAGTTTTACGACCTGGATAGGTACTGGATAGAAAGCTCCTATTCGGGTGGGCTGACCGTGGAAAACTCCATATTGCTTGATACTCAGGCGAAAGGCAGGGTGAAGGACAGTATTCTCCTGGGGGTGAGCGCTGATTACCTGGACATCTCGGGGAGCGTCATAGTGTCTAGCTCCCTTTCCCATGCGCATACCAGGGACGCCCTGATCTACAACTGCATCGATCTGGGAAAGTTAGAGTTATCCTCCGGCGAGGTGGTGGCGGATATCTTCCTGCCTTCTTGCGGCAGGGTGAGGATGAGGACCGAGCTCTGGCGGGATGGCAAGAAGGAATGGACAGAGACAATCCGGGGAAACCCGTACTCCTTTGAAGCATTGAGTAAACTCGTGATGACACAACCAATTAGCGTGTAGCGCATAGCGTGTAGGGGGTAGGGAGGCTACACGCTACCTACTACGCCCTGCCAATTTCTCTGTGGCTATCTTTTCGGAAAGGAGCAGATGGATGGACTATTATCAGAATCGGGAGAAGATACAGGAGTCTGTCGAGGTCAGGGACGACCTCGACTACATGTTGATCGATCCCGTGATCTTCCAGACCTACGATGTACGCGCCGTCGCGGACGAATATCTCTCGGACAGGGTATGCTACTATCTCGGGAAGGGGTATGGCAGCTTTCTGCGGAGAAATATACAATCGAGTATTGAGTATCGAGTATCGAGGCAAGGGGAGGGGGACTCTAGACTCCAGACTCTAGACTCTAGACTCACCGCCACGGTCGGCGGAGGGATCAGGCTATCCACGGAAAGAATCCGGCGTCAACTGATTAAGGGCATTCTTTCCACGGGGGTGAATGTTTATGATGTCGGCGTTACCTCAACCCCGGAACTCTACTTTTCCATCCCTTATCTCAATGCTGACGGTGGGGTGAATATCACTGCCAGTCACAATGAGTCGGAAGACAATGGCCTCAAACAGGTGATAAAGAGCGAAGATGGATTCATCACCAGCATCAGTGCCGACCAGATGCTTGAGATCAAGCGAACGGTACTTGAAGGGGATTTTCTGGAGGGCGAAGGGAGACTTATCGCCGTTGAGGAAGGCGAGGTGGTCCGATACCACAATGAACTGGTGAAGGCCAACTGCCGTCTGGGAAGGGAGATATGGATATACCTGATTAAGAGATGGAGAGACTTAAAAGCCCTTCTCGATACCGTCGCTGCACTGGGTTTCCCCGAGGGGCTGGATAGCAAAAAGTGGGCCCAGATCAGGAGCGCCCTCGATCTGCCCCCGGATTTCGAGCAGCCGGCTACGGCGATCAAACATCCATTTGAGGGGATAATGGTGGTTATCGACTTCGGCAATGGCTCGGCGTGGCGGACAAAAGGGGTCTATTCCGATCTCGGAGCCGAGGTAGTAGCCCTCAACGATACCCCCGATGGCTCCTTCCCGGCCCACATCCCCGACCCCATCAAAGCGAAGTATCGCCGACAGCTTGAGGAGGCGGTGATAAGAGAAGCTGCCGGTTGTCACCGAGAAGTGGTGGGGATTGGATTCGATGAGGATGGCGATCGGGCGATATACGTCAGATCGGATGGGAGGGTGGTGGAGGGGGATAGAACACTCGCAATCCAGGCTAAGCTGATCATTGAGGAGCATGAGAAAAAGAAACGCCCCGGGAGGCCTCGATTCATGGGCGAGGTGAAATTCTCGCGGATGACCGAGGAGTTCATAACCGCTCAGGGTGGAGAATATATCATCAGCCCCACCGGACATGCTTTCATCAAAGACGGTACGAAGGCTCTGATTCGGGGGATTCGGGCTGACCTGCCGGAGGTGCAGTGGGAGGGGAAGAAGATAGATCTCCGAAAAAACAGGGAGCCGGTGGTGCTGGCGGCCGAGCTCTCCGGGCACCAGATGTCGGGGCACGAGGAGAACTGGATTTTCGATGATGCGCTTCTCGCAACCGTCAAGCTCCTTACGGTTATTGCCAATGGGCTGAAGGAGGGGAAGACTTTCATTGACCTCGACGAAGGGGTGCCGCGATACCCGACGACGCCGGAGCTGAACATCCGGCTCGCCACCAATGTGTTGACCGAGAAGCAGGAGGTGGTGGATGTGGTTGTCAGCCTCTTTCGCCAAAAGGGTTATGCCATTGACACCACTGACGGTGGCCTGATCAAATGGGCTGATGGGGAAGGGCGGTGGGTGGGGCAGGCTCTAATTCGGAAGTCAAACACTCAGCCGATGATCATCTGCCGCGTTGAAGGGCGGAACGAGGAGACCAGGATGGCGATCGAGAACGAGTTCTTCGGGGAGCTCATCCAGGTCTCCACAGAGGCAGTTCCCGGACTGGACTTAGCCTCTGACGATTACATTCGAGGGATCTTGCCGCGGGTGCTGAGAAGGTAGGAATGTGCGGGCCTCATTTGCAAGTGTCCCTGGGGGGCAGTTCCAAAGATCAGTGATCGAACAGCTTTAATTGATCCTTAAGTACGGCAATTCGTTTTTTTGCCAGTTTGACATATTGGGGATCAACATCGTAGGCAACATAATTTCGGTTGTCTTTAATAGCTGCGATGCAAGTCGAGCCACTGCCCGCAAAAGGGTCCAAGATAACATCGTCCTTGAAAGAGTACAATTGAATCAAGCGATGGGGAAGTTCTTCTGGAAACGGCGCTGGATGGCCTATTTCTCTTGCCGAGACTGCTGGAAATGCCCACACGCTTTTTGTCCACTCAAGGAAATCCTCTTTCTTAATCGTATTTTGCTTATCTTTGCTTCTTCTTGAAAAGGTGTCTTTAGAGAAAATCAGAATATACTCATGAATGTCTCTCAAAACAGGATTCGCAGCCGAAAGCCAACTCCCCCAGGCAGTTGAAGTACTGGCACTTGAAGCCTTGTTCCAAATTATTTCACCGCGCATGAGAAAACCGATTTTTTGCATTCCTTCAATAATATAGCCATGAAGCGGAATGTATGGTTTTCTAC
>QLUL01000055.1 GCA_018725425.1 Chloroflexota bacterium | reverse complement strand
ACCGGGGAATACCTCTCTAAGGGTTTCCTTGATGCTCCTATTGTGTCTTATCATCTCCCGGCTCATATAGGTCTCTGAAGCGGGAATTCCAAAGGAGAATACCCCACCTGGGCGCAGTACGTTACGAACTTCCCCGAAAAACTCCCTGGTGTAGACCCGATTTACCTGGAGGGTGGAGGGAGGGGGCAGATTGACAATGATAACGTCATACCTCTCCCGGGTATGCCTGACAAAGAACCTACCATCGGTGTGCTTGATTCTCACCCTTGGGTCATCCAGGGCAATGGCGGGCAGATATTCTCGGGCTACCTCGATTATCAGCGGGTCAAGCTCAACATAGTGCACCTCAGATATTGTCGGGTGTTTAAGGATTTCGTCTAAAACCCCACCTAAACCACCACCGATTAAAAGAACCCTTTGTGGTGAAGGGTGAAAGAGCATGGGGAAATGGACTGTCTCCTCAATAAAGGCAATGTGTGGGTCAGGTGACTTGAACGTGAGGAGTCCGCTGGCGTAAAAATTATATTGCCCCTCGCTATAGGTAATGGCGATATTCCCATAAACGGAGTCCTGATCGCGAATGAGGTAGAACCCGTTCCACTGCCACTGCCACCCCCGGGAGACTTCATGTAAGCGATCTATGTTTCCAAAGGCAAGGGAGTGAATACCCAGTAGCGAGGCGAGGACGACCAGGCAAACAAGAAATCTCAAGTTTCCTCTCGCCCTCCAGGCAATAGTCCAGGGTTTGAGTAGAACGAGTGCCGCCGCCAGGTTTAGTAGTCCGGCACCTAGCGCTATTTCAAAGGGGTGAAGGTAGTGAACCAGTAAGTAGGTGAAGGCAACCCCACCTATCATAGCCCCGATAGCCTCGGCGATATAAATCCTGCCTACTTGTGTTGCCGGTCTCACCGCTCCTGCGGCGAGGATTCGGCAGCCGAGGGCAAATTGAAAACCGTGCAGAATGCATAACGGGGCAAGGATCAGAAGAGAGGAATAAAAAATAGGCAGAAGCGGCACAATCGCACCAGGCTCAATGCCTATCAGATTGCTGATGGTTCTGGCCAGAAGAAGTTGTGCTGGCAATATCAAGAAGAAAAGAAGTTGAGTGATGACGAAAACGGAATCTCTTGCCGGCAACCTATCAGCGAATCTTCCCAGTCCCCAACTGCCCAGAGCTATCAAGAGGAGCCAGTTGGCAAGTATCACGCCAAGGGAGAGTTCGTTGCCCTGGAAATTGATTATCAACTCCCTTATGAGCAAGACCTGACCAACTATCTCGCTGAAGCCTACTACCAGAAAGGCGAAAATAAGTGGTCGCAACCCTTTGCTCCTCTATGGGATCCGGCGGGGCTAGATTCTCCCGACAGGCATAATGTATAGTGGGTGCTCATCCGGGGGCAAATTCAGGATTTTCTTCACCTGGTCGTCACGAAACGCCCCGACGACGACGGTTCCCAGATTCAGGGCAACCGCCTGTAGATGGATATTCTGCCCCACATGCCCCACTTCCATGTGCACATACCTGATGCCTCTGTCTCCATACCTTCGAGTAGTTCGCTCATAAATGGCGGTGATTATAATGTTTATAGCCCCTTCTCTCACCCAGGTTTGTCCTAGAGCAGCGTGGGCAAGCTTTGCCCTCAGATCCCCCTCAAGAACCTTTACCAGCTTATGTTCGTGGGGTTTATACCGGTAAACCCCTTGAGGCAGATTGGTTATATCCCCTACCACCAATAAGATCTCCAGAGGATAGGTGGCTCCGGCAGACGGGGCGGTCCTGAGACCTCTCGGGTCGGTGATTCCCTGGGCCGCCCAGAGGAGCTGCGACACCTCTTGAAGGGTTAGCGCCTCACCGGTATAATCTCTGACCGACCTCCGCTTCAGTAATGTGGCCTCTACCGAGACATCACCATCGTGCCTCGGCTCCGGGAGCTTTATCACATCCGCAACTGCTACCGGTGGTGGTATTGGTGGCACTGGCTGGGGGCAAGCAAGCACAAGCGCAGGACCGATAACTATCGGAATGAGATATCGCCACTGTCGATTAGACATCTTTTCAGCCTCCTTGAGCAGGAATGTTGACTTGAGATTAACAGACGGATAGTAGTCAGTCAATAGGGCTGTTGTGACCTTAATCCGTGAGTGCAGACTCAAAACGCTCACCTTGTGGGTGACGGTCTAAGCGAATGTGTTTAGCTTCACCTTCAGCGTTTCTATTCACGGATTAAGGTGTGACAAAACGTCAGATTGTGTGTACTAGCACCATTCCTAATGATTGTCAAGCATCTGGCCGCAAAAATCCATGTAGGAGAGGTTTCCTAACCGATCAGGGTGAGGAACTCGGCGCGGGTGGCAGCGCGCTGTCGGAAGAGTCCGCGCATGGCCGAGGTGACGATGTTGCTGCCGGGCTTCTTAATCCCTCGCATAGTCATGCAGAGGTGCTCCGCCTGCAGGATTACCGCCACTCCCTTTGGCTCCAGTGCCCTGACTATAGTATCGGCGATCTGAGTGGTCAGCCGCTCCTGTAATTGAGGCCGTCGGGCGATTATCTCAACTGTACGGGCTAACTTGCTGGCACCGACAACCCGGCCGTTAGGTATGTAGCCTACGTGCGCCAGGCCATAGAAGGGCAGGAAGTGATGCTCACACATGGAATAGAAGGGGATGGCTTTGGCGATGACCATCTCCTCGTGTCCCTCGTCAAAGCCTACTCGAAGGTGTTCTTCTGGGTCCTGGTAGAGTCCACTGAAGATATCGGCGTACATCTCACCAATGCGTCTGGGGGTGTCAACCAATCCCTCCCGCGTTGGGTCTTCACCGATGGCTTCAATTATCGAAATTATTGCATCTCTGATCTTAGCCTGGTCTATCACACCGAAACCTCCATATTGGTGATTAGGTTTTTCGATACCAATTACCATTCACCATTCACTAATTACTGCTTGCTCGACGGCGGCAAGGTCAGCAGTCACCTCGGTGAGGGGTGAGGCCTGTTTCAAAGCGGTATCGGTATCCTTGAGCCCATTGCCTGTTATCACGCAGACAACCTTCTTGTTCATGAAGCTAAGCCCGTTTTGCACCGACTTGATGAGCCCGGCCAGGGAAGCGGCAGATGCTGGCTCCCCGAAGATGCCCTCTTTAGCCGCAAGCAGACGATAGGCTTTCAGAATCTCATTGTCGCTAACACAGTCGATGACCCCGCCGGATTCGTCTCGGGCAGCAAGGGCGCCTTGCCAGCTTGCCGGATTGCCGATGCGGATTGCAGTGGCGATGGTCTGGGGCTTCTCGATCACCTTGTTGTGCACAATCGCTGCTGCGCCCTCCGCTTCAAATCCCATCATCCGGGGAAGATTCCCGGTTCTGCCTGCCTCTCGATACTGAACAAATCCCCTCCAGTACGCCGTGATATTGCCCGCATTGCCGACAGGAAGGAAGAGATAATCGGGCGCTTGCCCCAGAGCATCGGCGATCTCGAAGGCGGCGGTCTTCTGCCCTTCGATGCGGTGCGGGTTTACGGAGTTAACCAGAGTGATGGGGTGCCTCTGCGTCAGTGTGCGCACCATCTGGAGGGACTGGTCGAAATTGCCGTCGATGCTGATGACCCGGGCTCCAAATACCAATGCCTGGGCGAGCTTCCCCAGAGCCGTATTTTGCCTGGGTACGAGAACAAATACCTTGAGTCCACAGTGGGCTCCGTAAGCCGCTGCTGAGGCGCTGGTGTTCCCGGTTGAGGCGCAGGCAATGGCCTTGCTTCCGGCCTCGAGGGCCTTCGCAACAGCGATCACCATTCCCCTATCCTTGAAGGAGCCGGTAGGGTTACAGCCCTCGAGCTTGAAATAGAGCTCACCACAGCCGAGTTCTATCTCCAGCTTTCGGGAGCGAACGAGGGGGGTATCGCCTTCGCCTATGGTGATCCGTGGGGTGGCAGGGGTGATGGGGAGAAAGTCACGGTATCTATCCAGGATACGGGTCATTTGGCCTAATCCTCAACTCGGACGAGATTGCTGATTTCTTTAACCACATCCAGCTTTTCCATCTGGCTTATCGCCTGCTGCATCGCTCGTTCTTGGGCAGGGTGGGTCATTATCACGATCTCAGCACTTTGCGCTCTCTCGTCGACCCCCTTTTGAATCACGGAAGATATGCTGATTAGAAGCTCCCCAAGTATCCTGGTGATCTGGGCGAGCACGCCAGGCCGATCAGCGACAGTCATGCGAAGATAATAACGGGTTTCGATTTCTGAAATGGGCCTTGCGGTCATGGTCTGTCCCAGCCGAACCTGGGGGATTTGACTCAGGCCTTGATTTATATTCTGCGCCACGCGGATGGCATCCGCCAGGATGGCGCTTGACGTTGGTGCTGCCCCGGCCCCTTGCCCGTAGAAAAGGATTCGACCGGTCAAGTCACCATCAATTTGTACCGCATTGAACACGCCATTTACCTTCGCCAGCAGCAGGTCATCGGGAATGAAGGTAGGGTGAACCCGCACCTGAAAGGTGTTATCTTCTCTCTTGGCTATGGCCAGAAGCTTTACCGTATATCCCAGCTCTTTGGCATAACGGAAATCGCGCGCTGCCAGGCGGGAGATCCCCTCGTGGTAGACATCACCGAGGAGGACTTGAGTCTGAAATGCCAGAGCAGCCAGGATGACCAGCTTGTAGGCGGCGTCTATGCCCTCGACATCACTCGCCGGATCGGCTTCGGCATAACCCAACTCCTGAGCTTCCCTAAGCGCGGTGGTGAAATCTATATCCTCAAGGGCCATTTTGGTGAGGATATAATTCGTGGTGCCGTTGATGATGGCGTGGATGGCGGAAATCTTGTTCGCCAGAAGGTCGTGCCTCAGGGGACCGATCAGGGGTATGCCTCCACCGGCGCTCGCTTCGTAGAGCAGCGCAACCTGGTGTTGCGCCGCCAGATTGAGGAGCTCGAAGCCATGTTTAGCGATCACCTCCTTGTTGGCAGTAACAACATGTTTTCCCCTAGAGATAGACTCCTTGATGTAATCATAGGCGGGGCTTTCGCCGCCGATCACCTCAACGACGATGTCTATTTCGGGATCGCTGAGGATATGCTGTGGGTCGGTGGTGAGCAGATGGGGCTGAACCTGGCAGGTTCTTTTCTTAGATGGATCGCGAACCAGGATCCTCTTCACCGCCAGCGGAGCGCCTACTTGTTTGGCGATATCCGCTGCCTTTTCTCGCAGGGCATTCTCCACCCCACCACCGACGACTCCGAGACCCATCAAGCCAATTTCGATTCTTTCTTTCACCTTAAGTCATTTCCTGAGTCATTGAGTGCCAGACGCATACTCTTTTATAAAGTTTTCCTTACATTTTGCATTTTTCAATTTGCCCTTTGCATTTTGAAATTCCTGTGCCTCGTGATACCCGGTGGGACATTAAAGATCGCTCGGTGGCGGCAGGAATCATGATGCTCGGCCCCTCACCCCGACACCACCACTCCAGCGAATATGCTCGGCAGTATAAGGCAGGAGAGCAAGATAGCGGGCTCTCTTCAGAGCGGTGCTGACCAATCGTTGATGTTTAGCACAGACGCCGGTTCTATGCCGGGGCTCCATTTTGCCGTGATCGGAGATAAAGCGGCGCAACATATTCGCCTCTTTGTAATCTATCTTCCGAGACCGGTCAACGCAAAATGGACAGACCTTCTGCCTTGGAACGAATTTTTTTCTATCCCGAGGTTTTGTCCCGCTTGTTCGCTTTCCTTTCACTTCCGCTCCATTCTTCAGAGATTAGTAACTCCTAAGTAACTAGAATTCGGCCAAGGGTGTTTTCGTATGAAATGCCCTGTTCTCATCCAAGTACCGACTACTGTCATCGTGGAGATGCCGTCGTAGTTACTTCCGTGAATAACGCTGGAGGCGACAGCCCCAGAGTCGTTGCTATTCAGCCACAGAGCACACCGCGATCGTGAGGATAGTGGTTAGGGGATAAGGGTTATCTCTTATCCCTTATCCATTCTTCTCTGTGAACTCTGTGGCTATCAACTACGGTTAAAAGGGAAGTTCTTCCGGTTCTATCGTTTCCTGAGCCTCCTCAAATTCGGGGGCCTCTCCTTCGGGAAGCGCAGTCGCCCCGCGGCGACCGAGAAAAATCACCCGATTCGCCTGAATCTCAACCCGGAACCGCTTTTGTCCATCCTGCCCCTCCCAGGTGCGGGTTCTTAGCTCCCCCTCGACGTAAACCTGCTGTCCCTTGGTCAAGAACTGGTTGCAGCTCTCGGCTTGCCTACCCCAGGCGACGATATTGAACCACTCTGTTTCCTTCCTTCGTTCCCCGTCGGCAGTGGTGAAGACCCGGTTAGTGGCCATAGTAAAAGATGTCACCGGCCTCCCACTAGGGGTAAAACGCATCTCCGGGTCTTTCCCTACGTTTCCGATAACCATCACCTTATTCAGATACGCCATTTCGAACTCCTTCCTAGAATTTAATCCCCCAGCCTGACCAGCAAATGGCGAAGGTACTCTTCAGCGAGATTCAAGCTACCTTCAAACTCGGACACCTTACCCGGCTCCAGCTCCAGCTTCATCATCACATAATTGCCCTCCCCACGATGCTCTATGGGATAGGTCAATTTCCGTCTTCCCCAGCGGTTGACCTCATTGATGTTGCCACCGCTCCTGGCAATTATTGCCGTGAGTTTCTCCATCGTCTGAGGGACATCCTCCTCAGCGATCTCTGGATCGATTATCACCGTCAGTTCGTAGCTGCGCAAATTCCCCCTCTTTCCTGAGTTTACTGATTCCGTTACAGAATACCTTATTATATCATGTCAACTGACCGATGGCAAGTACGTCGATCTATCAGTCTTCAGTTTACAGTTTACAGGGGTCGGGGGGACGGGAGCTGATCCCTGACCACTGACAACTGAAAGCTGATGGCTAAATGCTGACGGCTGGTGTATAATTGACTATGATGTCTACGCTCTATGTGGTGGCCACTCCCATCGGCAATCTGGAGGACGTGACCCTGCGGGCAATCCGGGTCTTGCATGAGGTAGGATTAATTGCCGCAGAAGATACGCGCAAGACCAAACGGCTCCTTT
>QLUL01000054.1 GCA_018725425.1 Chloroflexota bacterium | reverse complement strand
TGGTGGTTCACCCGGAATGCCGGCCCGAGGTAATTGCCCTTGCCGATGAGGCCACGAGCACCAGCGGAATCTGCCGCTATGCCAGAAGGGATGAGGTTCAGGAGTTGATTGTGGGGACGGAGATAGGGATAATACATCGGCTGCGGAAAGAGAATCCGGGTAAGAGGTTCATCCCCATCTCAGAGCAGGCCGTCTGTCCCAATATGAAGCTCATCACCCTGGAGAAGATTTTGTGGTCGCTGCAGGAGATGGCTCCCGAGGTGAAGGTTCCGCAGGAGATTCGCTCATCAGCCAGGGCTGCTGTGGACCGGATGCTGGAATACGGCTAGTCCGCAAACGAGTGATTAGTGAATAGTGAATGGTGAATGGGAGGGGGGGGACTAATCACCAATCACCGAACATAGAACCGTAAACCGTGAATTGAGGAGTTAGAGAATGTCTCAACCGTTGGACAAGGTGTTTAATCCTGGTTCCGTCGCCGTCATCGGCGCTTCAGAGGTCCCGGGGAAAGCATCGGAGAGAAGGACCAGGAGCCTTCTCGAAGGAGGATACCGGGGCGAGGTGTACTTGATCAATCCCAAGAGGACCCAGCTCTTTTCCCGGAAGGCATACCCGAGCATTCTCGACATTGACAAGCCGGTCGACCTGGTAATGATTGTCATCGCTCCACATCTTCTTGCCTCGGCGGTGGCCGATAGTATCAAAGCGGGGGCAAAGGGAATTATTATCATAACTGCCGGGCTCGGCGAAACCGGGGATGAGGGGAAAAGGATTGAGGCAGAGCTTCTCAACGAGGCCGCCAGGGCAGGCACTTATATCATCGGTCCCAACTGCAGTGGGATGTTCAGTGCGTCGGCAGAGATGAATCTCCTCGGCATTCCCCCTCTCAAGAAGGGCAGCCTCTCCGTCCTTGCTCAAAGCGGAAATGTCATCGATTCTCTGACACATTATGCCCGGATGAGGGATCTGGGGTTTAGCAGGATAATAAGCGCCGGGAACGCCATCGGAGTCAGATTTCACGAGTATCTGAGCTATCTGGCAGACGACCCGGACACAAGGGTTATTCTAGCCTATCTGGAAGGGATAAAGAACGGTGATGAGTTTGTGGCGGTTGCCCGGGAGACGGTCAAGACGAAGCCGATTGTTCTCATTAAGACCGGAAGAACAAAAGCCGGCGTGAGAGCGGCTGCCTCTCACACTGGCTCCCTGGCAGGAGATGATCTCATTGTGGATGCAGCTCTAAGGCAAGCCGGAATTATGCGGGTATATAACATAGACGAGCTATTCGACGTGTCCCAGGCATTCCTTACCTGTCCCTCTCCCAAAGGGAATCGTGTTGTTATTCTATCCGAGGGTGGAGGGGATAACGCAATCGCTGCGGATAACGCAGAGAAACATGGAATGGAGGTGCCTGTTCTCTCGGAGATTACCCAGGAGAAAATGAGACCCTTCCTGCTTGGAGGGATGCCGGCGAGTAATCCTATTGACTATGGCGGAACGGCGGAGGAGAA
Organism: Chloroflexota bacterium; assembly: GCA_018725425.1. Lineage (GTDB taxonomy): Bacteria > Chloroflexota > Dehalococcoidia > SZUA-161 > SpSt-899 > BS503. The sequence continues at coordinate 5,650 of QLUL01000054.1, read as the reverse complement.
TCCACACATGATCACGGAATGCGTCAACGTAGCGATGCAGGATGACCAGGTGGATGGGGTATTCATTACTGGCTTCTTCGGGGGATTTAAGGAGATCATCGCGCCCCATGTCGGTGCACTGGAAGAGCAAACTTGCCGTGAACTGGTTGATCTGGTAAAGCGTTATCAAAAACCATTGTTCGTCCATACGAGTTTTGCTCGTGAGCCAATGGAATCTCTTCAAATCCTGAGATCCAGCGGAATACCGGTTATGGATTCATCGGAGCGGACAGCCCAATGCCTGAGTGCCCTGATGAAATTTGCCATGAACCAAGAGAAGATAATGAAGATGAAGACTCCTCCTCATAAGCCAGAAGAAAACCCCTATATCAAGGCGCTGTTTAAGAAAGTCAGGGACGAAGGCAGACTCAACCTCCTGGAGACGGAATCGAGGGATTTGCTCCACCATTATGGCATGGTACTTCCTGAGGCAAGACTTGCCAGGGATCCGTCAGAGGCTGGTGCTGCTTATGATGAACTTGGACAGCCCCTCGCCATGAAGGTGGTAAGTCCCGATATCGTTCACAAATCGGATTCTGGTGGGGTCAGACTCGGCCTGAGAACCAGGGAGCAAGTGGAGAAGTCCTTTGATGAAGTCATGGCCAATGCGGAAAAGGTGACTCGCAGGGATCGTGTCCTGGGAGTGCTGCTATCCCCCATGGCTTCGAAGGGGCAGGAATGTATCATCGGCATGGTCAGAGACCCCCAGTTTGGCCCCGTCATCATGTTCGGCCTGGGAGGCATATTTGTGGAGGTCTTGAAGGATGTCTCTTTCCGGATGGCTCCGCTGACGGCGGAGGACGCCGATGAGATGATTCAAGAGATAAAGGGATACCGGATATTGACGGGCATAAGGGGGGACGAACCGAAAGATGTTGGTTCTCTGAGAGACATCTTAGCCAAACTGTCTAAGATCGTGATAGACAATCCGGAAATTCAAGAGATAGATTTGAATCCTGTCATCGTGCATCAACGAGGAGTATCAATAGTTGACTCAAGGATCATCATTGGCTAATCCTCACTGGAAAGGAGGCGAGATGGCTTTTGAATGCATCATTTATGAGAAAGGGGAAGGAATTGCGACCGTCAAACTGAATCGGCCCCGGGTTTTGAACGCTATGAATAAGCAGTTGTGGCTCGAATTCCAGGAAGCTCTGGAGGAAGCAAAGAACGATCCCCAGGTCAAGGCGCTGATCATCACCGGGGAGGGAAGGGCTTTTTCAACGGGAGCGGATCTGAAGGAATCGAAGACCAGAACTATTGAGGAATATCGTGACTATCTGACTGAGCTGCAGGAGGCGTCGCGGAAGCTCATGCGATTTGAAAAGGCCACCATTGCTGCCATAAATGGTTATGCCCTGGGTTCAGGATATGAACTGGCGCTCGCCTGTGATATACGCATTGCCGCTGAGGACGCAAAGATTGGCTCACCTGAGGCAAGCGTTACTTCCTCCGTTACAGGAGGGGCAATGAGATTGGTGCAGGATCTCATCGGCCCTGGAAAGGCAAAAGAGCTTATTTTCACCGCCGAGTTTATCAATGGAAAAGAAGCAGAAAGGATCGGGCTGGTCAACAAGGCCGTCCCACTTGATCAATTGATGGAAACAACAAGGGAGATGGCGAGAAAGATTGCCAAGAATTCAGCCTTTTCCATCAAGATGATTAAAAGAGGACTGAACCTTGCGCGGGGAGAGACCAGCCTGGAGGCGTTGATGGATTACGAGATCGAGGCTTGCCTGGCTTGCGTGTTCACTAAGGAAAGGCAGGAGCAACTGGAGGCCTTTGAGTCCAGAAAGAGGGACTGAATTGGGGAAAGCGGGTCTAAAAATAATACCAGACCGTCTCGTAATCCGATACGGTTTCTCCTACCTGTTCCAGGCGTTCGAGGTAATCTAAGATAGGTACATCCGTGTATACATAGGTTGGGGTGTTCTCGGAAATGTTCTTCTCCCATGAAAGGAATTCATAGACCCTGGAGCCGTCACGAAGTATCGAGAGCAGATCTCGTTGTTCTCGTAACTTCAGGTAATGTTTCCCCAGTCTGGGGAGATTGATGACTGCCTCGTCTGACCGCACTATACCGGGCATGAGTCTGGCCTCTTCCTGTTGTTCTTGCATAAGCCTGGCAAGGGGCACACGATAGGTCAATGTTTCCTCCTTACCTTTGGTGTTGAAGGTATAATACGACTCTATACCGATCAGTCTCAAATATCGCCTGAGGGCGACGGCCGCGAACCGTTTCGATATATAGAAAGTGTAGACTAGCTGGTTGTAGACCGGGATGCCCCGCATGCGGAACTGGTTAATGGCGGTCACCATGTCAGGAGTAATCTCGTAAGGATGCTGCACATGGGTGACCACACACACTTCTCTCTTGCCCAGTTCGCGAAATCGGCCCACGATATCGGCCAACTCGGGGGTGATGCGCATGGGAATGGTGACCGGCGTTCTGGTGCCAATCCGTATTCGCTCAACAGTCGGAATAGCAGCAACCTTTTCTAAGATGTCCAACAAGGTTGCGTCCTCCATGGCCACTGGGTCGCCGCCAGTGATGAGGACTTCATGGATAGCCGGGTGGTCACCGATCCATTTGATCGCCGCCTCGATCTGATCCATACCGGCAAAGGCCTTGCTGTCCATGGCCTCGTCGATTTCCCAGTTCCGCTGGCAATAGACACAGATCTGTGGACAGGTGTTGAAGGGCTTCAGGATGCAAATCGCGGGATAGCGGCGCGTGATCAGGTCAAACGGGGAGGTGTCTTCCTCCCTCATGAAATCAAGGCTCGACCTATCCTGCACTGCGGAGAGCCGCATGACGTAGTCCATGGGGGGCAGGACTTGAGCCCGGACGGACGCATCTCTATCGCTAAGCTCTTCGTCCATCAGGGAGAGGTAGTAGGGGGTTATTCCGAACGGCAGTCGGTTCTGGCAGGCTTTTGTTACCGCTTGTTTTTGTTGAGCGGTCAGTTGAACCAGGCGGTCCAGGCTCTCCACATCCCGGACGATGTGTTTGATTTGCCAATGCCAGTCCTGCCACTCCTTGAGGGATGCGCCCAATACTTTCAGTATCTTGTCTCGCCGTCCTTTCCGGCGCTTGACCGCCTCCTTATGGAGACCATAGGGATATCGGGGTAGCCAACGGTTAATCTCGGCACCCAAGTGATCAAGTTGTGCTGAACGTTCGATGGATGCAGGCCGGCCTTTAAGCTGGCTGATGCCGGAAAGATGAACATTTTCAAAGGCCTTGCGCGGTCCCTGTCCTTCAAGCCCCCGCAGGAGGTATAGTAATTCCGCATAGAAAGCGGGTCCTAAGTCAGGCCGAGGGGTGTTGGTGCCGATGTCCCAAATAGCTTGTACCATGCTGAACCCTGCCAGATCGTCGGCTCTCTTTTTTAACATGTTTTTCAGGACCTGAGCACAATCCCGCACCCTGGCAAGGGAGGCCACATCTCGGTGCGTCACGTCCTGGGTGGCATTAAACTCCATCTGGTGCACCAGCCCAGAGAGCTCACTGCGCAACCCATCTATGCTGCTTCCTTTTTGGGCAATGGCAAAAATCAGAGGATTTGTAGCCTTGAGGTAGTGAGGATTAAATCTAGATTTGTCCATTCAATTCTCTCTCCCACTGCTTCTGGGCCAGCCAAAAGCCTGAATAGTTGCGTCTTTTCATCATTCCTCCTCATGCTACCAATGGCGTATTTGGTGAACAGTAAGAGCTATGATGCATCTGCGAAAACCAGATATTCCTCTCAGTTCACTTCCACCTTTTTTATAACCAATATACGCAATATAGGCATCTGCAAGCATGAGGATAGTAGGAAAAGCAACTATAGCGAGTATATACCACCCAATGTCATTTTTCACAGACATTTCTCAATTGCCTCCTCGTATAATATGTTTACCGTGTTATCGGAAGTCACCAATCATCACTTCATCACATAATCTTGAAACAATCCTAATTTTTAAAGTTAGCGCATAGCCCTTAGCCCTTAACCCTTATCCCTATCTGCGCCGCTTGCCTGGAGAATACCCCCCTCAGAAGCGAAGTCCGTCCGCCCAGATAACGAAATCGCTTGTACCGGGATCTAACCAGCTTGGTGGGGGATTGCGTCTGAATCTGAAGGAGTTCCCGGAGAATGAGGTTCCGCAGCATCCGGGCGGCCTCCTCCGGGTCGGTATGAGCCCCACCTTCGGGCTCCGGAACCACAATGTCGGCCACCCCAAGCCGTTTACAGTCGGCTGCCGTCAGCCTTAAGGCTGAGGCAAGTTCCTCTGCCCTTTTGACATCCCTGAAGAAGATGGAGGCCGCTCTCTCGGGGGAGATCACCGAAAGGAATGCTTTTTCCATGATGAGAACCCGGTCGGCGATACCGAGCGCCAGAGCTCCCTCGCTCCCTCCCTGTCCGATGATTACCGAAATCACCGGCGTCGGGATGTCGGCGAGGAGAGCCATAGTAGAGGCAATGGCATTCCCGATCCCTCTTTGCTCCGATTCCGCTCCCGGATAGGCGCCGGGGGTATCAATAAGATTTATCAGGGGCAAATCGAACCTGGCTGCCAGCCTCATGGCGCGCTGTGCCTTGCGAAAGCCCTCCGGTGCAGTGTGTCCTTCATTGCGGTCCCGCTGTTGCCCGATGATCACCACGGCCTCTCCCCCAAGCTCAGCCAATCCACATACGATGGCTGGATCATCACTGTGGGAGCGGTCCCCATGAATCTCAATGAAGGTTGAGGTGATCCGGGTAATATAGTCCATTGAGGTGGGCCGCTCGGCATGTCGGGCTAATTGAACAGCTTGCCATGCCTGCTCCTGCGGATGAGTGGGGGCAAGATATGGGCGTACCTTTTTCCTCATCCCCAGTCGGTACCGGGAACTGAGCAGATCTAAGGTGATGGAGACCAGGTGGCGAAGTCGAGTTCGATCAACGATCTGGTCCACCAGCCCATGCTCCAGGTGAGATTCGGCGGTGTGGTCCATCTCTGCGGGTCTGGAGTCTGGAGTCTGGAGTCTGGAGTCCCCCTCCCCGTGACTCTGGACTCTGGACTCTGGACTCTGGACTCTCGACCGGATCACGGATAAGGGGGCAAATCCAATCATCGCTTTGGGCTCGGCGATAATGAGGTTGCCGAGATTGGCGAAGCTGGCATAAACCTCACCCGTGGTGGGATGAGTTAAGACCGAGATATGTGGCAAGCGACGGGCTTGCAGCTTCTTTGCCGCCATCACCGTCCTGGCCATCTGCATCAGGGAAATAACCCCTTCCTCAATTCTAGCACCACCCGATGAAACCACGGTAACCACGGGGAGCTTCCTTCTCATTGCTATCTCGAATGCCTTAGCTATTCGATCACCCACCACCATGCCCATGTTACCGCCGAGGAACCCAAAGTCAAGCACCGCCAGCACGGCGGGGTTACCGCCGATGGTACAAATGCCGGTAACCACTGCCTCGGACAGTCCGGTCCTTTCCTGAGCCTCACGTATGCGCTGCTGATAAGCGACATTGCCCAACAGGCGAGCCGGTTCCGCGGCCCCGGCAGCCTGGTCAAGTCCCTGGAAGCTTCCCGGATCGACCAGGAGGTATATCCGTTCCCATGCCGAGAGGCTGTG
>QLUL01000053.1 GCA_018725425.1 Chloroflexota bacterium | reverse complement strand
GTCATGGGTAGGGGGACTCCAGACTCCAGGCTCAAGTTCTCGGAGTCCTCTGTGAACTCTGTGGCTACTAGGAGGCGCTATGAACGTGATAATAATGGGTTGTGGTCGTGTTGGTGCCCGTCTGGCGGGAATACTGGATGCCGAAGGGCACAAGGTTACCATCCTGGATACCGATTCCTATAGCTTCAGGCGCATTCCACCGCACTTCGCCGGTGAAGCATTGATCGGCAGCGGAACCGATGAAGATGCCCTCAAGAAAGCGGGCATCGAGGGGGCGGATGTCTTCGTTGCGGTCACCCAGGGCGACAACCGAAATATAATGGCCACTCAGATCGCCAAGCACATCTTCAAGGTGCCCCGGGGGATCTGCCGCATTTATGATCCTATCAGGGAGGAGATGTATCGGGAATTGGACCTGGAGACCATAAGCCCCACGAAGGTGGGGGCTCAGCTTCTACGAGAAGTGATTGGAGGCTAAATTGTATATCGTCGTTGTCGGTGGGGGTGAGGTGGGTTACTACCTGGCCAGAATACTGCTGAGCGATGGCCACGAGGTATTGGTTCTGGAAAAGGAGCGTAGACGCACCGAGTTTGTCGCCGAAGAATTGGGCGAAGTGATCGTGCGAGGGGATGGCTGTGAAGCACGCACCCTGGAGGAGGTAGGGACCGGTAGAGCTGACATGCTGATCGCGGTGACCGGGGATGACGAAGACAATCTGGTGGCCTGTCAGGTGGCGAAACACAAGTTCAATGTTCCGCGCACCATTGCTCGCATCAAGGATCCCCGGCACAAGCTCTTATTCGAGAAGCTGGGCATTGATGCTACGGTTTCCAATACTGAGCTGATCCTGGCACATATCGAGCACGAACTCCCCTCTCACAGCCTGATCCCGTTGCTCAAATTGCGGCGGGGGGAGCTTGCGATGATAGAGGTTAAAATCCTGCCCGGCTCTCGAACAGTGGGTAGGAGGCTGGGGGATTTCCGCTTGCCGGAGAAGAGCCTCATCTGTCTGATTATAGGTAAGGATAAGGATCCCCAGATTCCCTCCCCGGACACCATTCTGGAGGAGGGGGATGAGATAGTGGCGTTAACCAGATCGGGGGACGAGGACGCGCTTCGGGTGGTGCTAACTGGTCTTTAACTACCCAGGTTCAGGGTTCAAGGTTCAACGGTTACGCAGCCCCAACCCCGAACCATGAACCGTGAACTATGAACCGTGAAACATGAAAGTATCATTTCAGGGTGAAAGAGGCTCATTCAGTGAGGATGCCGTATTGAAATTCTTCGGACAGGCCGACCCCAGGCCTTTCCGGCACCTTTCAGCGGTCTTCGAAGCGGTATCAAGTGGCAGTACGGATTGCGGCGTAGTCCCGGTGGAGAATTCGCAGGCGGGGAGCATCAATGAGACCTATGATCTTCTGCTGGAATACGATCTGAACATAGTTGGTGAAGTATATCTGAAGGTGACGCACTGCCTGCTGGCGCTCCCCGGGGAGACCATCAAGGATATCCAGAAGATATATTCACACCCCCAGGCACTGGCTCAATGCGAGGAGTTTCTCAGCTCATTGGGGGCGGAGCTTATTCCGACCTATGACACCGCCGGCAGTGCCAAGATGCTGAAGGAACAGGGGCTCAGGAACTCTTCTGCTATCGCCAGCAAGAGGGTCTCGCAAATCTATGGCATGGAGGTTCTGGCGGAGGGAATTGAGACCAACCCCCAAAATTTTACCCGATTCTTTGTCATCTCCGGTCGAGAGTCGCCAAGGAGTCAAGAGTCGAGAGTCCAGAGTCCAGAGTCCAGAGTCACGGGGAGGGGGACTCCAGACTCCAGACTCCAGACTCCAGACTTTCGAGAGGGGGACTCCAGAGCGAAGCGTCTCCAGAGCGAAGCGTCTCCCGAGAGTAAGACCTCGCTTATCTTTAGAACGAAGAATATTCCCGGGGCTCTGTATCAAAGTCTGGGAGCTTTTGCCAATAGAGGCATAAACCTGACGAAACTGGAGTCTCGACCGGCCAAGGATACTCCCTGGGAATACATATTCTATGTTGACTTCGAAGGGCATGTGGATGATGAGATTTGCAGAGAGGCCGTCGAGGAGCTGCAAAGCACATGCCTCTTTTTGAAGATCCTCGGTTCGTATCCGAAAACCCGGTGATAGGACAGTCAAGAGTCAAGAGTCACGGGGAGGGGGACTCTAGAGCGAAGCGTCTCCAGACTGCCCCGTGAAATACTATTTCGCGGAGTAAATAAAGTATTACACGGGGCTTACTCCACGGGGCTGACCGCTGATGGCTGAACGCTTACCTTTCCTAATCACCGCGGAGTTCGGCCTCCTTTCGCGCCGCAGCCTCCCTGCCTTCTTCAATCGCCTCGCGTATGCTTTCTCTGGCATGGGTCACTGCATCTTTCATCTTGGCCTTTAACGTGTCCCTCACATTCTTCTGCGAGAGAAAATATGTGGCAATGGCGCCAATGATGCCCCCGAGGATGAAGCCGGCTTTGAAGAGGATCAAGCCGGTGAAGAACCCCGTACCCCTGTTATCGTTTCCCATCTTTTCTCCCTCCTTTCTTACTCAGCGAAGCTATTACTTCTGCTGCTTTGCGCACTCCCGCTACCAGACCTTCTATCCTGGCAACCGACCCGATCACGCTCCTGGAGACCACAGATGAGGTGCGACGCACATCGAAGACAACCTCCCTAGCGGCATCCAAGATAGGGGTCACCTTGCGATAGATGATGATTAGCAAGACGACGGAAATAGTAACCGCCCCGATTGCCAGAAAGCCGAGGATGACTATAACCCAATCCCTTAACATGGCGATTTCCATGAGATGTCGCCTCCTTCTCTCAATATGATATCATGTGGGGAAACTGAGCGCAAACTTTATCTCCCCAGCTTGAGGTACTCAATGGCTCGCTCCAGTTGGGGATCGCGGTTGTTCTCGATGTCTTCCGGCGTCATTTCTACCTCGATATCGGGGGTAATCCCCTCCCTGTCTATCTGCCGCCCATCCGGGGTGAACCAGCGGGCAAAGGTGATATAAAGCGCTCCCCCATTGCTCAACTGGTGGACACGGTTCATGCTCCCCTTGCCATGGGTCTTTGCCCCGATGATCGGGCCTCTGTTGTAGTCCTGGAGAGCCCCGGCTACCACCTCGCTGGCACTGGCACTGTGACGGTTCACCAGCACGGCCAGCGGCATCTCTGATGCAATCCCTTTATGCTGGACCGACCAATCGTCTCTTTCCCCCCTGTTATCCAGCGCATAGACGACGATTCCCTCCTCAAGGAACTGGCTCGCTACCCTCACCGCGGCATCAAGCAGTCCTCCGGGGTTGTTTCGCAGATCAAGCACGATGCCGATGGCACCCTGAGCTATAACATCCCTGAGGGCAGATGCGAACTCTGAATCCGTGCGCCCGGTGAAGTTGGTAAGCGTGATGTGGGCGATAGCATCGGGAAGCATCTCCCACCTGACGCTGGGCAGCTTGATTTCGGCTCGCGTTATCTCGATCTCCCTCGGGGTGTCTTCACCAGGACGGAGCACCAGTAGTCTTACCTTTGTGCCTTGCCGCCCCCTGATCTTCAGGGCGGCTTCGTGCAGGCCCATCCCCGCGGTGGACTCGCCGTCGACTTCCAGAATCTGATCCCCTGGCCTTATGCCGGCTTGCTCGGCGGGTGAGTCGGCGATGGGGGCAACAACTGTGAGTTGACCCTCCTTGATGGTTATGATGGCTCCGATCCCGCTGAATTCTCCCTCAAGCTGAGTTCTCGATAGCTCATACTGTTGGGGAGTGAGATAAGATGTGTAAGGGTCATCGAGGGCTTCAATTAGCCCGCGGATAGCGCCCTCGGCCATTTTCGCAGGGTCGAGAGCCTCGCTATCAACGAAGTCGCGCTGGATGAGCTGCCAGACCTCCTCCACAAGTTCAAGCCCTTGGGGTGGGGCATCCCTTTGAGGGATAAGTGGTACGGCCACACAGGCGATACTCAGAAGAAGAATTGTAAGCAGCAATGCGATTGCAAGTTTGAGCGCTCTTGACATTTTAGTCAACCTCCTTCAAATTTAGTGGTATATAGATAGTAACACAGTTGGCACATCTTGACAATGCCCCCTTTAGAATCTATGCTAGAGATACGGATCCATCATCGGTGACTGCCCACCAGCGAATCATGGAAATTAATGTGACTCTGGATTCTAGTAATCACCTGTTAAGGGAGGCTCTTGCAAAAATCCGTTGGCCGAAGCTGAGATAACGCAACTGCCAGCTTCAGAGAATCCCTTTTTGCAAGAGGCTCGAGGGGGTAATCATATGCAGGGCTTTCGAACTGAGGACATCCGCAATGTGCTCTTGCTTTCCCACACCGGTGCGGGGAAGACCTCGCTTGCTGAGGCGATGCTATACGATGCCGGAGTAATTACCCGCCTGGGGAAAGTTGACGATGGCAATACCGTGGCCGACTTCGAGCCCGAGGAGATCAAGCGCCGGAGCAGTATCAGCACAGCGCTGCTCCCATTCGAGTGGAAGAAGGTCAAGATCAATGTGATCGACGTTCCCGGATATTTCGATTTCGTTGGGGAGGTGAAGTCCGCCCTTCGGGTAGCCGATGGAGCAGTGATTGTGGTCTGCGCCGCCTCTGGAGTGGAGGTGGGCACGGAGCTTGTGTGGGAATATGCCGATGAGATCGGCTTGCCGCGCATTATCTTTGTTAACAAGATCGATCGTGAGAATGCCGACTTCTCGAAGGTGGTGGAGCAGATTGAAGAGAAGTTCGGACGTCGATGCGTGCCGCTGCAGTTTCCCGTAGGAGCGCAGGATAAATTCCAGGGTGTTTTCGATTTAATCGCCATGAAGCCCTCCGGGGAACAGCAGTCAGCAGTCGGCAGTCAGCAGTCAGGGGAAGGGTGGGGGACTATCGACTATCGACTATCGACTAATGTCAAGGGGCAGATCGATACCTTTCGGGAGAAGTTGATTGAGGGCATCGCCGAGACCGATGATGACCTGGCTACCAAATACCTGGAAGGTGAGGAGATAGCCGAAGAAGACATCCGCTCTGCTCTACGCACGGGGATTCGGGAAAACAAGATCGCCCCCATTCTGGTGGGTACTGCTCTGCGTGACAAGAATATCCCGGAACTGCTGGATGCCATCTGCAATTATCTTCCGTCACCTAAGGATAGGGGTGAGATAGCGGTACACCGTGGTGAGGCCGAGGAGACCCTGGCACCTGATGAGAATGCCCCCCTATCGGCACTGGTTTTTAAGACCAGTGCCGATCCCTACGTGGGAAAGATGAGCTATCTGAGGGTATTCAGCGGAGCTATCAGTAGCGACTCCAGCGTGTGGAATGCCGGTCAGGGAAAGGCCGAGCGGATCGGCCAGCTCTATACCATGCGGGGGAAAACCCAGGAGCCCACTTCGCGGATCGTCGCCGGGGATATCGGTGTCGTAGCGAAGCTGGCAGAAACTGGCATCGGTGCTACACTTTCCAGGCAGGATCACCCCGTTTCCTTTGATCCAATCGAGTTCCCACCCCCCAGCTTCAGTGTTGCAGTTCACCCCAGGACGAAAGCGGATTTCGATAAGTTGGGAATGGTATTGAGCAAGTTGAACGAGGAGGATCCCTCCCTTTCCATCCACCGGGACGCTGATACCGGGGAGACCATCCTCTCCGGCTATGGGGAGGCACAATTGGAGGTTATCGGCGACAAAATGAAGCGGAAATTCTCTCTGGAGGCAGATTTTACCATTCCTAAAATACCCTATAAGGAAACGGTCACGGTTGCGGTCAACGCGGAGTACAAGCATAAGAAGCAGACCGGGGGGCACGGTCAGTACGGGCATGTTCTTATTCGGATCGAGCCGCTGCCCAGAGGCACTGGCTTTGAGTTTGAGGAAAGGATCGTTGGGGGAGCGATACCGAAGAACTATATCCCTGCGGCAAGGAAAGGGATCATTGAAGGAATTCAGGAGGGGGGTCTTGCCAAGTGCCCGATTGTGGACCTGAAGGTTACTCTCTACGATGGCACATATCACGCGGTTGATTCTTCGGAAATCGCCTTCAAGATCGCTGGCTCGCATGCCCTCAGAAAAGGTGTTTCTCAAGCGCAACCAGTGCTCCTGGAGCCGATCATGTCCGTCAAGATCACCGTGCCCGATACATTCACTGGCGATGTGATGGGAGGTCTTAATGCCAAGCGGGCTCGGATAACCGGAATGAATCCTCAGAATGGCATCAACATCATTGAAGCGCAAGCACCGCTTGCTGAAATGCTTCGCTACAGCATAGATCTCAGATCGATGACCCAGGGACGCGGCAGCTACACCATTCACTTCAGTCACTATGAAGAGGTTCCGGCACATCTGGCGCAGAAGATCATCGCTGAGGCGGCGAAGGAGAAGGAGTAACGTCCGCCACTATAATACAGTAGGGGGCGAATAAATTCGCCCCTACTCTCCGCATATATTGGAGGAAATGACGATGGAAACCATGGAACTGGAAGTTGAGAATAGGACTATACTCGGCAAGAAAGTCAGCGCACTAAGGCGAAGCGGGATAACCCCCGCCAATATCTTCGGCCATGCGATCGAGTCTCAGGCTGTTCAAGTCAATACGGCAAGGGTGGAGAAGGCATTACCAAGAGCAGGGCGCACCCATATGATCGCCTTGAAGTCTCCCTCTTCGCCCAAGATTCGCCGGGTGCTGGTAAAGGATGTGCAGCGAGATCCCATGACTGGGAGGCTGCTCCACATCGACTTTTACGAAGTGCGGATGAAGGACAAAGTCAAGGTCGAAGTGCCACTTGCTTTTCAGGGCGAATCTCCGGCGGCCCATCGTACTGACCTGATATTCCTGGAGAATCTGCGTTCAGTGGAGGTGGAGTGCCTCCCCAATGATATACCGCAGAGCATTGCCGTTGATTTGAGCAGACTGGCCCGGGCAGGTGATCGCATATTGGTAGGTGACCTGAAGGTCGATGGCGTCACTATATTGACGCACCCCGAGGAAGTGATAGCCAGAGTTGCAAGGACTAAGGCGGCGGAGGTTAGAGAGATTGCAGCAGAGGCCGAAGAGGCTGTTGTCGAGGGAGCCTCAGGGGCTGCTTAACCTCAGTAGGGACTCAAAATTTTGGGCACCTGCTGGGCCGGTAGTCTCTG
>QLUL01000052.1 GCA_018725425.1 Chloroflexota bacterium | reverse complement strand
TGACCAGGCCGGCTGCCTTCAGGGGAAGGAGCAGTTGCTCCAGGTATCGCGCCGAGAACCCCTGCCGCCTGGCGATGTCCTTCACCAAAACGGGGCCCTCGCCTGAACGGATGGCCAGATCAAGCATCGCCCTTGTGCCGTACTGTGCTTTAGTAGAGAGCCTCATAGGGTGTACCCCATCGGAGCAATATCATCAAGTTAGTGATAATTATCTTACCACAAGAAATGGGGGTTGTCAAGCCTTTGGTAGAGAATCTGCTCAAGAATTTTTACCCCTCCTTAATCCAGCTAAAGTTCAGAATCGGATAGTGGTGTAGTCAGGTATCTTTCTCCTGAATCAGGAAAGATAACCACAATAAGTTTCCCCTTGTTTTGCGATCTTTTGGCCACCTGAAGGGCGGCCCACATGGCGGCCCCGGACGAGATGCCGCAAAGAATTCCCTCTTCTTTAGCTACCCTGCTGGCTGTAGCAAAGGCGTCATCGTTAGTTACCGGAATAATCTCGTCAAGGAATTTTCGATTCAGCACTTTGGGAATAAAACCAGCCCCAATACCCTGAATCCGGTGAGGGCCAGATTTGCCCCCGGAGAGCACGGGGGAGGCTTCCGGCTCCACCCCAATGGCTTGAAAGGTAGGTTTTCGCTTTTTAATTATTTCAGCCACGCCAGTAATTGTTCCCCCCGTCCCTATACCGCTGACCAAGATATCCACCCGTCCTTTTGTATCCTCCCAAATTTCTTCTGCCGTAGTCCGGCGGTGAATTTCGGGATTAGCCAAATTTTCAAACTGTTGGGGAATGAAGCTGCCGGGGATTTGGCGATGCAGTTCCTCTGCCTTTCTCACTGCCCCGTTCATTCCCTGGGGACCAGGGGTAAGGACCACCTCAGCCCCTAGCATTTTCAACAACTTTCTCCGTTCAATGGTCATTGTTTCCGGCATGGTTAAAATCAGCCGGTATCCTTTGGCGGCACAAACAAACGCCAGGCCAATTCCAGTATTGCCTGAAGTGGGCTCAATCACCACCATGCCCTTTTTCAATAAGCCCATTCCCTCGGCGGCCTCAATCATAGCGACGCCAATTCGGTCTTTTACACTGTTTAGAGGGTTAAAAGATTCCAGTTTGGCCACCACTTCGGCGCTACAATCAACAGTTAAACGGTTAATCCGCACCAAGGGAGTATGACCCATGGTTTTGGTAATATCCTCATAAATCCTTCCCCGGAAAGTTTTTCCCTCATACTTGACCGGGGGTTCAAAAGGAACTGATCGAGCCTCAATCTCCATTTTCCCCTTATTTTTAAATAACATAATCGATTATCTCCCCTGTCGCATCGTATTGGTAAATTTGCCAAATTCTTTCCCTAAGCTCTCCTATTTCACGGCTAGCGCGCTTTCTTGGCCGGGGTAGATTTACGGGAATAATGTTGCGCACAGTCCCGGGTTGAGGCGAAAAGACGACCACCCGGTCGGCAAGATAAAGCGCTTCGTTAATATCATGAGTAACAAAAACAATTGTCTTTTTCATGCTTTGCCAGATACTTAAAAGGTCTTCGTTCAGTTTTTCCCGCGCAAGGGCGTCCACAGCCGCAAAGGGTTCATCCATCAGGATAATCTTTGGTTCTACCGACAGCGCCCTGGCCAAAGCAACACGCTGACGCATGCCCCCGGAGAGTTGGGAGGGATACTTATTTTCGGCTCCGCTTAGGCCCACCAAATTCAGGTACTTTCGGGCCAAATAACTTCTTTCTCCCTTGGGCACCCGGCGCAATGTTAAGGTAAAAAACACATTTTCCAAAGCCGTCATCCAGGGGAAAACAGCGTAATCCTGAAATATCATGGCAATATCAGACTTGGGGATGTCTCGCCACAGATCATTGGCGATGGGGGAAAGGAACCGGTATTTTCTTTGGTAAATCTCAATTTCTTTGCGGGTGCTGGGCAGGGGCTCTAAAACCAGTTTGCCGTCAATATAAACTTCGCCTTCGGTAGGTGCTTGGAGCCCCGCCATAATTTCCAGAAAAGTGGACTTGCCGCAGCCGGTAGGCCCAACAACAGCCACAAATTCCCCCTCTTCAACCTTGAGAGACACGGAAAGAACCGCCGTAATCCCTTCCGCCAGTCCCTGAGGGTTGATCACCGGAAAAAATTTGGTGATTTTCCTGGCTTCAATCATCTTATCGCCCCACTTTCCAAAGGGCAAGCTTGATTTCGATATATTTCATTACTTCAATTAAAAACCAGCCAATGAAACCCAGTGTCAACATGCAGGCTACCATCCTGTCTATGCGGAAAAAGTCCTTGGACTCGACAAGTAGCCATCCTATGCCGCTGTGTGCTCCCACCATCTCCGATACGATCAGCATCACCAGCCCCAGGGCTATTCCTATCTTTACGCCCATGACTATAAAGCTCAACGCATTGGGTAGATACACCCGCTTGATCAGTGTAAGCTCGCTGGCCCCAAAAACCCTGGCCGAGGCAATATAGCGCGGGTCGGTGTCCTTGACCCCCTGGTAGGTGTCAAAAAGCACCGGGTAAAACACCCCGAGAAATACCAGGAATACCTGCATGGGCAGCCCTATGCCCAATAGTATTATGGTTATGGGCACCCAGGCCGGCGAGGGTATGGGCGCTAATATCTGGAAAAGCGGCAACGCATGGCGGCGTAGAAACATATTCCATCCCATCAATATGCCGATAGGTATGGCAGTGACGATGGCAACCGCCAGCCCGAGAAAAAACCTGAGCAGGCTTATCCCGACATGCCCTATAAGATCATGGTTTACAAGCAGATCCCAGAAGGTTTCTGCTACCACCGAAGGAGGGGGCACCAGGGTGGGCGGTACCACGCCAAGCCGCGGAAGGGCCTCCCACAGTATGATGATGGGCACAAACACGGTGAAAAATTCAACCGTGAAGTTGTTTTTAGCTATTCCCGTGAAGAACGCGGATAGCTCCTTGAGCACCAGGTTTAAACCCTTTGTCTCATATGTCAGTTTCCGGTCCATACCCAATCTCCCAATTCCTGTTTTAGTTCCTGTCCAATCACCAGGTAGCGGGCTACCGGGAATCCCTGCTGCAACCCCAATGGAAACTGGGTATGCTTCATTATGGCATTGCGGCTGTCCTCCGGCGGCCTTTCAGAAGCCTCCCTCAAGGCGGCATCCATCCCCCTGACATATCGCGGCTCCAGATCCTTGACCAGCATGAAGTACTCGACCTGCGCCAGGTACGCGGGGCAACAGGCATCCCCCGGCACAACATCCCAGTTCTGATAAAGGATCTTATGCCCTTCGGCCTGCGCCAGCAGCGCGTAGGACGCCCTGGTCAGTATAGCATCCACCTGCCCCGCCTCCAGTGCCGGCAACATGGTTTCAAATGCGGTGTATACGAAGTTGATTTTCCCGGCATCTACCCCGTGTCTCTGGGCATCATGCTTGAACTGGCTAAGCAGGATGCAGTGCCTGGACCCTGCCGCAACAGTCATACCTTCCAGATCGCCAAGCCTTATATTCAAATCCTCACGCACCACCAGCGTGGCCCCAAAATCAAAGTTGACGGTGCCTGCGATCTTAACCCCAGCTTCATCGTGTTCATTGAGTAACCTAAATGACCGGGACGGCTCTAAAAACGCCACGTCCACCCTGCCGGCCAGCAACGCGTACCCTGCATCGGAGGTAGAGCCGAACCGCTTTAATTCCACCCTCAAGCCGTTATCCTCAAATATGCCCTGCTCAACCGCCACAAACAGCGGGGCAAGATGCGGGGTGCCGGTATGGCCTATCCTGATCACCCCGTCATCTCCGCTGCCGGGCACACCGGCAACCAAGGCTATCAAAGCTGTTGCGGCAACAGCCGCCGCTATTGAAAAACACAGCCTTTTCATTTTATTTCAACCTTCCACCTGAATCCGTGAAGCCAGATTCAAAAGGTTCATCTGGTGGGTCTAATTAATTACGTCTGACTTCACGGATTCACCTTCCAATATTTCAATCCCAGGTTATACCCCTGAACTCGGGCGCAAACATAAAAGCGGACGGGCACTCCCTGATATGCCCCATCTTCACCAGCTCATCCCCTAGCTTGCACAGGCCTTCCTCATCCAGGTGGATGGTAAATAACAGCCTGGGATTGCCGTGTATGATGGCTTCCTTGGGAGCCCCGGTACGCACATGGGCTATCTCTACAATGTCCTCGGCAATCGGATCGGCATTGATGATGGCGTTGGCCTCATCTACAGCCTTGATCATGCGGCGCAGCGCATCGGCATTGTCGGTTATAAATGCCGTCCGGGCGTTGATGGTACGGCAGGGTATGGCCTCGGCAGCTTCCCTGAACATAACCCTGAAACCTGCCAGTTCTGCGATGCTGGCATGCGGTTCCTCCAATATGGCCCCGTCTATCCTCCCGGCTTTCAGCGCGGCAATGGCAGGCCCCCCGGCCAGCTTCACCAGCTTAAACTCTACCCCCGCTTCCCTGGCTGCAGTGGTTAAGGCAATGACCGCTTCACAGGCTGGCGTTATGCCCGCAAGGGTCTTGCCCGCCAAATCCTCATAGTTCTGGATGGGCGAATCGGCCGGAACCAGCAGCACCGATGTGCAGGGAATCTTGACCTGGGCTATGGTTCTTATGGGCGCCCCTCCCGCTATGGCAGCCATCGCCACCGTAGGGCAGCTCCAGAACACATCCGCAATGCCCGTCACAACGGCATCCCTCGCCGCAGCCAGGCTTTCCACACTGATTATCTCCACCTCCAGCCCGTGTTTTTTGAAAAGCCCCTTTTCTTGAGCCACGTACAAGTTGAGATGATGTGTGGTGGGAGCGTCGGCGACCACTATGCGCGTAATCTCAGGCTGTTGCGGCGGTGCCGGACAGCCCATCACGACCGGACTCAGAGCTAACAGCAGCACCAGCGGAACTAGCAGCATTTTCCTTTTCATTTTATCTCCTTTTCTCCTTATCGTAGATTTTGGTCATATCATCCGATTCTTGAGTTCTTCACATTCTCGACCTCTCACCTCCTTTCGCTAGCGAGGCTATTTATCTGGCTCTCTAAGAACTTGGTCTGCCAGGGACTAATCACCAGCTCGGCACCGAAAACAGATAGGAGCTGCCTCCGCTCCAGGGACATGGTATCCGGCATGGTGAGGATAAGCCGGTCGCTCTTGTGTCATATCATCCCCCTCATAGCGGTGGCTTTCCCCCTTTGACAGATCCCTCCAAAAGAGCCTCACGGGATGCAGCAGAGTATCAGTAATATCATCGGGTTAGTAATAATTATTTTACCATAGGAAATGGGTATTGTCAAGAGCTTCATACCATCAATCCCAATGCTAGTAATATCATCAACTTAGTGATAATTATTTTACCACAAGAAATGGGGGTTGTCAAGCCTTTGGTGGAATTCCGCGCAAATGACAGCTTGCCCATGCCCTTCAGGGAGATCACAATCTCTATAACTTGATGGTACTATGGACGGTAAGATGGAAACAGGATGGAGTCGAGAGAGAAAGAGAGGGCGTTGACCGACGGACATAAGTGGCGTATAATATAGTCACATTGTGGGAAATGCAAGATCATCATGGGGATTCTCCCCCTGAAAATATATGGCAACACTTCTGCACAGGGAATCAGACGGGAATTCGGTCACTCTGTTGGAATCATACGACAAAACTGTCGCCTAGTCGATAGTTAGGCGGACGCGAATATCTCACCGAGGGAGTGCTGCATTTTGACAGCAGAACTTCAATTTGAGTGGGACTCGAATAAAGCTGTCAAAAACGTTGAGAAACATCAGGTCTCATTTGAAGAAGCGGCAACAGTGTTTGACGACCCGATGTTCATCACCTTTATTGATGAAGAACATTTTGTTGACGAAGAACGGTATATTACTATTGGCTTGTCGAGCCGTCGTCGCTTGCTAATGCTGGCCCACACAGACCGTGAAGGCCGGATTCGCATTATCAGCGCACGCAAGGCGACAAAGAAAGAGGAGCAGTTTTATGCAGAAGCCGAGTGACCTTGACGATTACGAACTGCGTGACGAATATGACCTGTCCAAAATAACTGTCGTCGCAAAGGGCAGATACGCGCCTCATCGGCGGGTAGGAAAGAACGTGGTTGTGCTTGCGCCGGATGTTGTCCAAGCCTTTCCAACCGATGAAGCCGTAAACGAAGCCTTGCGGCTCGTCATGCGGATTGCGGAGATTCCAAGCAAGTATGAAGCGGAAGCAGTGCGCCCCTGAAACTTGTCTCTGGGTTCGTGGCGGGTTAGGGTGGTCTGGCATTGGCTGCCCGCCTAACAACGGGTTGCAGCCGACCGCGCTGGCGCCGTGCTGCCCCCTCTTTGAATGATAGTCATCGCCTCCTGCATCCCCACGATCCTTATGCCCAGCTTGTGAAGCACCCCAGCCTGGAGATAGCATCCGCCTTACGCTGGTCCAGCCAGAGGATGGCCGGACGTAGTGGCGTCCCTTCTTTAATCTATCCTCTTCTTCCCAAAAGGGCGAAGAACCTGTCCTGATACTGTTCGAAGAGCCCGTAACTCTGTAGTTTGGACCCCAGTTCATCGATCCTCGATCGATCTTTGAGACCTGCCCTGAACAGATCGTCAATTTCGTCCCTCACAAATCTGGGAACTCCATGCTGCCTTTCGAACAGACCTCTGCTATTCAGCTCAGCGATGTTCTTCGGCGCGGATGATCTCGTCATACCCATGATGAACATCATCAGAGAGATCCGCCAGGCATCATCGGGGCCTTTCAGGATTGCTGCCAGAGGGTCACTCTCATCATCTATTCTCTCACTTATCTTGAGGATCACGCGGCCTATATTTTCCGAGAGAATCCAGGTGTTGCCCATCTCATTCTTGTATTTATATTCCAGTATGTTGGGGTCAAAGTCATATCTGCCGAGGAGGGTTTCCGCTTGCTTCCTGGCATGATCGCCGAACCCCTCGAAGGTGCTGAGGAGGTAACCGGGCGTCACTATCCGGGGCCTCTCGGCGATTACCCTGCCCTCTCTGATTCTAGTCTCATTCACGCTATCCATGGGTTCCGTAAGCAGGTAATAGTGCACGTTAGTGACACCGAAGGTATTCAGCCTTTGCTCCGGCGGCCTCACTACCTCGGTATGGCTGAGGGCGTATTCAATCTCGGCATCGTAGTCGGGATCCATCGTTAACCTCCCCT
>QLUL01000051.1 GCA_018725425.1 Chloroflexota bacterium | reverse complement strand
TTCTGGCAATGTTAGGCATCCATCGCCTCTTGGTGCGACGATTCGAATGGCTGACATTATGCCCGAACTGAACGTTTTTTCCGCAAATCTCACATTTCATCGCTACTCCCTTTGACTAAGTGGCCATCTTGCTGTAGAATTCCTGTATAAGAATACCATAATTGATGGCACTTAGCAAATGGGACTGATGGCTGCAGAACAGCAATCATAATAAGCGATTGTTGGCAACGCTCGTGATATGAGCCAAAAGGAGAGAAAATCATATAGGCGAAAATAAATTAAGCAGCATCTCAAAAGCAGATACGCTGGAGAAGAAGGAGATTTTTGGGACACCCATTTAAAATTCCCTTAACCTTGGTCTGCTATCCTGAAAGAGTCAAGGTATTTGAGGTGAATAAGTCCAGAGCAGTAGCAGCAGGGCTCGTGCTGGCAACCTTAGCCAGGCTCTTTGCCTGTGCACTGGTTCAATATCGGTCTGACCAACTCTTTTTAGACCTCTCAAGTGAGTGAACGGTTGCCAGAATTCAAAGCAAGGCGGTGAGATTATGGAGAAGTAGACCGGGGTGGTGGGGTAGAAGCTAGGCGAGTAAGGGCTGGCAAAAATAAAAAAAGGGAGAGAGCCGCAAGTGAATGAGAAAATAAGGTCCCGGAGTGTAGTGGCGGTTCTGGTTCTGGTAGCAGCTCTGGCTATGCCTCTGGCTATACCGGGCTACGTCACTGCGGCAGTAGCGCCCCCCGTGGTAATAAACGAATTCATGCCCAACCCGGTTCGCACGGATAAGATGAATGAATGGATCGAACTGTTTAATCCAACGAACCAGGCTGTGGACCTCACTGGGTGGACGATATCGAATGAGGATCACGGCAGGGCTTCCCTCAACGGCAGAACGATACCTGCCGGGGGATTTCTGCTGCTGGTGGGGGGCGGGACGGGTGGCGCGGACTTCAGGTTTGAGATCCGCAACGTGGGGGACAGAGTCGTCCTCAGGCATGGTGAGACTGTCGTTGATGAAGTGAGCTTCGGGGATAGAGGTGGGGAGTTAGCCCCAGCAGAGGGTCGGTCTCTCGGAAGGTCTCCCAACGGCCAGGATACCGGCACTGATGCCACCGACTTCGTCGTATTCACCGCGCTCACGCCGGGGGGATTCAATGGTGTCCTGGATAATATTCCACCGACGGTGTACCGCACCTCGCCTGTTGCTGGCGCTACTGCTGTCCCTGTTGACACCAACGTCGTGGTGAGATTCAACGAGGCAATGGATACTGCCTCAGTCCAGGGGGCTTTCACCATCTCACCCGTGGTTACCGGGGTGTTTAGTTGGCAGGCCAACGCTATTATGACCTTCAACCCAGACGCCAACCTGGCCGCTGGAACTCTCTATACCGTCACCATCGGCACCGGGGCTAAGGATGTGGCCGGCAATCACCTGACCGCCGCTCATACCTGGAGCTTCACCACTGCTGGTGAGCCGCCACCGCCACCAGGTGCGCCGGGTGATGAGGGGGTGACTGAGGTGACAGGTGTTCTTGCACCTGCTATCGCAATCACTGTGCCGGTACATGTGCCAATCACTCTGGTACCGGGCACAGTTTCCACAGCACCAGGCACTGTTACCGTTAGCGCTAACGCCGCCTGGACAATCCAGGCAAAAGATAGAGGCGCTGTCACCGCGGGTCGGATGACAGCATGGGCCTCGGGGGCCGGGGCACACCCTGCTAACCCTGCCAAATTGGCCGCACCGATGAGCGTTAGCGGGGCAGGTGGCACAGTAACACTTCCAACTAAGGGTCCTATTTTGTCAGGTGCTGGACTGGTTCATGCAGAGGTACATCACATAATTTTCAGCCAGCCAGTAGCCTGGACTGATGCACCCCTCCGTGGCGATGGCACCACCGCAGGGAATCCTAATACGTACCGCATTGTAATAACCTTCACCGCTATACTCCCCTGATTACCGAGCAGCAAAGTTCGGGGGCTGGCTAAAGCCAGCCCCCGAAGTCTAATCAAATAATGATGAGGCTTTCTCATAGACTTATAGTCTTTCCCCTGACGGCGGTATTATTACTGTCCCTGGTTGTGTTTGCCGCCCCCGTCTCAGCTAACCCCGCTAATCCCGGGTTTAAGGTAACCGAGGCGAGACTTCTTACTGACATCGCCCCGGGAGAGATTATCACTCATAGGATGACTGTAAGCATTGGGGAGGAAGGCTCAGCCCTGGATGTCCTGGTTGAGGTCAGAGGGCTTGGGCAGTTGCCTGATAAGACTTACCGTGTTCTTGACGACGCAGAGGATACTAGCCCCTATTCTGCGCGACCCTTTATCACCCTTGATAGGACCTCCTTCCGTCTGGAACCAGGCGATTCCCAAGAAGTTACCGCCACTATAACCATCCCCAAAGACATTGGCGCCGGTGGCCGATATGCGCTGATTCATTTTCACAGCCGGCCCATCGGTGAGGGGCTGGTCGGTATCGTCGCCGCTGTAGCGGTGCCCGTAATGCTCACCATCGCCGATACTGAAATCATCCAAACGGGCACTATCACCGACCTGAGCGTGAGCGACGTCGTCACCGGCCAGCCAATCGTTGTTTCCACTACTTTAAAGCACACCGGTAACCACCACTATCGTAAAGTCCAAAACGAGGTCCGGCTTACAGACGAAAGGGGAAATGAAATCGCCATCGTCTCACCGCCACCATCTATCTTTGCTATAATCCCTGCTCATTCTGTACAGTTCAACGTAGTCCTTGACCAGGAGCTAGCGGCGGGGAGGTACTACGTGCACTCAAAGGCAACTTTGGCAGATGGGACTCTCCTCGATAAGCGGAGCACCAGCTTTGAGGTAACGGAGCCTTACGTTCCACCGCCGCCCCCAGCCAAGATACTCCTTACCCCGGGCAGGGCAGATGTGCTGGAAACCGAGGACGGCAGATTCTCCACTAGCTTTCCCATCGGAGCGGTACTTGCCCCGGTGGAGATCATCTTGCGCAGTTATCCCCTGGAGCGGCTCCCCGATCCACCAAGTAATTATGGGATAGCGGCCACCAGCTTTCGCATTGACGGCTTACCGGGGTTATTGGCTCAAAAAGCTACGGTAACAGTCAAATATATCCCGGCTGACTTGGCGAAGGCGGAGGGTGATGCCACAAGGCTGAGGTTAGCCAGATGGGATGAGGTGCGAAATCAGTGGTCGGTGCTGGAGACAAAAGTAGATCCGGAAGCGATGACGTTAAGCACCAGAACCGATCGCCTCAGCATCTGGGCAGTTATGGTGGCTCCGCCTACAGTGGTGAACTGGCCATTGATTGGTAGTGTGGTGGCTGGGATTATAATTATTGCCTTACTACTGGCCTATTTCCTTGCTATAAAGCGGAGAAGTTACTCTAGCTCTCCGCAGGATAATAGCCGTGGGTGAGACGTCGTGGCAAAAAAGCATAACGGTACGGAGTAAAGACACTACTTTAGTATCTAAAATCTGAAACCTTTCGCAAAATGGAAAAACTTGAAATCACAAATCCCAAGCATCAATTTCCAAACAAGTTTCAACGACCAATAACCAAAATCCCAAAAAATTTGGCTACTGGGATTTGGATATTATTTGGGAATTGAGATTTGGTCATTGGAATTTCCCGGGGTGCTTTTTGGTTCCGGCTCGTCCGGGTTAGGATGAGCGATAAAATAAAACTAGCACCTTCTATCCTTTCCGCTGACTTCAGTCGTTTAGGCGAGCAGGTTGCTGAGGCTACCAGGGCTGGTGCTGACTATCTCCATGTTGATGTCATGGACAGGCAGTTTGTGCCCCGAATCAACATCGGCGACGGGGTGGTGAAGGCGATTCGTCCCCACACCACTCTTCCCCTCGATGTTCACCTGATGGTCAATTCCCCAGAGAGACAGATAGAGAGCTTCGCCCAGGCCGGGGCCGACATTATTACAGTTCATGTGGAGGCTTGCCTACATCTGCACCGGGTGGTGACACAGATAAAAGGTCTGAATCTCCGGGCCGGCGTGGCGCTGAATCCGGCTACCTCGCTGGATACCATCAGAGAGATATTACCCCTCGTTGATCTGGTGCTGGTGATGACGGTCAATCCCGGATTCGGGGGGCAGACCTTTATTCCCCAGATGGTGGACAAGATCGCCCGCCTGAGGCAATTGCTGGATGAGGGGGGACTCGAGGCTGAGCTGGAAGTAGATGGGGGAATTAACGCCGAATTAGCCCCTAAGGTGGTTCACGCTGGGGCACGGGTGCTGGTAGCCGGAGCGGCAGTATTCAATAACAAGGAAAGCATTTCCCGAACGATAGAGAGGATCAGGGAAGGCTTGCCTTAGCCGCCGATATGAACGCCTAACCAGCAATCTTATGTTGAGTGCGCAGGCACCTGGTGCACATACCGACCCGTTTTCTCTTGCCGTTCACTATCAGCGAGGTTCTGGCAATGTTAGGCATCCATCGCCTCTTGGTGCGACGATTCGAATGGCTGACATTATGCCCGAATTGAACACTCTTCCCGCAAATCTCACATTTCATAGCTACTCCCTTTAACTAAGTGAAAGCGCAGGAATTTCGAAAATCCCTATGCTAGGTACTAAAATCTAAAATTATGTGCGAAAATGGCAGGATATTTTTTGGGTCGTGCGTAGCTCAAAGCTAAATATTTTTGCTCCAACTTTTGATTTTTTGGTTCCAGCTCGTCTGGGTTAGGGGGTTTCAGGGGGAGAATCCCCCTGATGATCTTGTTCCTTTGACTAAGTGATTATCTTACTGTAAAATTACTCTATAAGAATACCATAATTGCTGCCGCTTAGCAAATGGGACTGATGGCTGCAACGATAAAAGGTAAGCGTTCAGCCATCAGCGGTCAGCGTTCAGATCCCCAGAGAGGCTTTTGGGCTGAGGGCTGATTGCTAACTGCTGAACGCTTACGATTTATGATTGCAAAAGGCGAATCAATGAAAAGAAATTCTCCTCGATTCCGTGTCATCCTGAGGGAGCATAGCGATTAATATGCAAATTGACTATGTAGTTTGTCCTGAGAGAATTGAAGACAAACTTGAGTCTAAACATCAGGTAACGATAAAAGAAGCACGGCAAGTTTTACTGGGTAAACCTCGTATGAGATTCGCGGAAAAGGCTATACGGCTGGAAATGATGTTTATGTCGCTTTTGGACAGACTTTCGGGGCACGCTATTTAGCGGTATTCTTTGTATATAAACCAGACACAAGAACAGCAATCATAATAAGCGCTCGTGATATGAGCCAAAAGGAGAGAAAATCATATGGGCGAAAATAAATTAAGCAGCATTTCAAAAGCAGATACGCTGGAGAAGATAGGAGAGTTTTGGGACACCCATGACTTTGCTGAGTTCGACACTGAGGCGCCTGATGTCGAGTTCCAGATATCATGTGCTGTCCCGGTTGAGTTAGATCTGCTTTCTTCGGTGGAGAAGCAAGCGCGTCTGCGGGGCGTAAAGGTAGAAACACTGGTTAATCTTTGGTTACAGCAGAAGATAGCCGAGCAGGCTAAACCATCATAGCAATTTCAAAAATACCTATGGTTCGTCAAGAGAAAGTTGGGGATAGCAGCATCCCGAACGAGCGGGGCAGGGTGGGGAGCTGAAAGCTGACCGCTGATTACTGATCCCTGACCCCTGTGAGCTGTTACCGATAAGAATGGGTTCCTGGTAGAATAGATTTGGACAAGCCGACCGAGCAATTACGGAAAATCCTGAAGCTGGAGCAATCCCGGGGATATGAGGATACGGCAGTAATTGGCGGGCTGGATAGATTCCTTGCTAGATTCTCCAGCGAGTATCGTGAGCCTCTCTCGCTCCCTATCCCAAGTTACAAGGCTCTGGATAAGAACCAACGGGAGAAGTGGGTCAAGTCCACGCTCGGTCGAGTCGAGAGTTCAGAGCCCAGAGTCGAGAGTCAAGGGGACGGGAGGGGAACTCCAGAGCGAACTGTCTCCAGAGCGAAGCGTCTCCAGACTCATACCACGGCGCCACCGCCCCCAAAGCCGGCACTCCCTCTCGATTCACGGATTACCGAGGTTGCGGGCATCAATCAGAGGATGGCCGCCAGGTTCGCTAAATTGGGTGTCATCACGGTCCGCGACCTGCTGTACTTCTTCCCCCGACACCACATCGACTATAGCCGAAGATCTCGTATCGCTGACCTTGAGGTCGGGATAGAGCAAACAATCGTGGCCGAGGTTTGGCAAGCATCCGAGAAGAGATCGCTCCGGGGAATGCGCAGCACCGAGGCCATCGTGGGCGATGAGACGGGCACGGTGAGGGTCATCTGGTTCAATCAGCCCTATCTAGCTAAGCGACTCTCCCCCACCACTCGGATAGCTCTGAGCGGGAAGGTGGAACTCTTTAGAGATCAAAAGGTGTTCCAGTCTCCGGAATATGAATTCCTCGAATCGGGCGACCTGATTCACACCGGCAGGCTCGTCCCGGTGTATCCTCTCACCCAGGGGCTCTACCTCCGCCAGGTGCGCCAGGTGGTCAAGGAAGCCCTGGATTTGTATCTGCCACATATTGAGGAGTTCTTGCCCGAGGGAGTAAGGGCTAGAGTGGGCCTCATGGGACTCTCCGAGGCGATCCGACAGGCTCACTATCCCGCCGGTGAATCATTCAAAGATGCGGCGAGACGCCGGCTTGCCTTTGATGAACTCTTTCTTATCCAGCTTAGCGTGCTATCCCGGAAGCGAGACTGGCGGGAGGCGGAGCAAGGGATCAGCCTTAATGCGGAGCCAGAATACCTGGCAAGATTCCTGGCCTCTTTGCCCTTTGAGTTGACCTCCGCTCAGAGGCGAGTCCTGGACGAGATCCGAGGTGACCTGGCTCAGGATAAGCCCATGAGTCGGTTGCTCCAGGGGGAAGTTGGCAGCGGCAAGACAGTGGTGGCCGCCGCAGCCATGCTACTTGCCGTAGCCAGCGGCTGCCAGGCAGCCCTCATGGCACCGACGGAAATCCTCGCCGAACAGCATTTCGAGAACATCTGCCGACTGTTGGGCAGTACAGTAGTCTGGGTCGTCCCTGACCTCGACGGTGCAAATCTGGGTCAGAGACGACCCAGAGTACCTGGATTAGTCGTCGTAGAGTTGCTGACCGGGGGGAGCAGAGCAAAACAGGAGCTGCATCAGCGCATCGCCTCGGGAGAGATCGACATCCTCATTGGAACGCATGCCCTGATACAGAAGAAGGTGGAGTTTCATCGGTTGGGGCTGGTGGTGGTGGATGAACAGCATC
>QLUL01000050.1 GCA_018725425.1 Chloroflexota bacterium | reverse complement strand
AAGCTTGAAGGAGCGTAAAGCGCGTTCTTTTCTATCACTCCTGGGTATTGCTGTGGGTATTTCGGCATAGGCATCATGAACACCATGCTGATGTCAGTTATGGAAAGAACCCGTGAGATCGGGATCATGAAGGCGATTGGAGCTACCAATGGGAATATCCTGTCCCAATTCTTGCTGGAGGCGGGGACGATAAGTCTGATCGGGGGGATATTGGGATGTATAGTGGGAGCCGGTATCGCTAAAGTGGTAAGTTTGGGTATTACCGAGTATGTTGGAATGGAGATGCCCTGGGGGATAACTCTATGGGTGCTCACCGGGGGCGTGCTCATCGCCATCATCGTAGGAGTCCTCTCGGCTCTGTATCCTGCCGGAAAAGCAATGAAGATGAATCCTGTCGAGGCTATGCGACGACGTAAATAGACCTGTTGCACGATTGGGAAGGAGTTGGGGTCAAGTCTTGCAATGTAACATCAGTCCTGCTCCTAATGTTATAATGGTCTATAAACAATGCTAAAACATATTATACGAGGAGGTAAACCAAGCATATGAGTCTTGTTCAAATAGAGAGTCTCACCAGGAAATTCGGCAACTTGACAGCAGTCAACGATGTCTCATTTGCGATAGAAAAGGGGGAAATGGTGGGATTGTTAGGCCCTAATGGGGCAGGCAAGTCCACCATTATCGATATAATCGTCGGGCTGCGCAGGCCGACTTCGGGGAGAGTATTCGTCCACGGGCTCGAGCCATCAAAGAATGGACTTGAGGTTCGCCGAGCAATAGGCTACGTGCCTCAGCAAGCGGCGATATTTGAAGATTTGACTGTACGCGAGAACCTTTCGCTTGCGGCAGAAATGTATCGGATACCACGGTTCAAACACAGAGTGGTTGAAATCATCAAGGAATTCGAGCTTGAAGAAAAAGCAGGTAAGCTTGCCGGGACGCTCTCTGGGGGACAGAAACGTCGGCTCAATTTCGCATTGGGAAGTATACCAGACTCGCAGCTCATTATTCTAGACGAGCCCACAGTGGGGCTAGACCCCAGTCGTCGTATGGAGGCCTGGGGGTTAGTTCGCAGACTCCACGAAGGTGGAAAGGCAGTATTATTGACCACGCATTACATGGAAGAAGCAGATGTGCTCTGTTCGCGCATACTCCTGATGGACCGAGGAAAGATCGTAGCTCAGGGGAGTCCGCAAGAGTTGAAATCAACGCTCAGTGACGAGCTGGTGGTGGAGTATACATTTGCCGAAGCACCTCCTCGTGAGCTGGTACAAAGGCTTACTGCGCTCCCCGATGTGGCAGGGGCGAATCGTAACGAGCTATCCTTAAAAGTTACCCTCAAGAGCCGTGCATTGCCACAGGTTCAACAACTGGTGCACGAAAGTAAGCTCTTAATCAGGAGCAGCAGCGAGAAAGGGGTTACACTTAACGACGTTTTTCGTCACTATACCGGTAGAGAGCTAAGAAAAAAGGGGGAATAAAACATGAAACCGCTAATTCTTGCCCGATATACCTTGAAAGACGTAATCAGGGATAAAATGGGTCTCCTCTTTATGGTTGCATTACCAGTAGGGTTCGTAGTACTCCAGAATATAGGAGTAGTGGAGATGGCGGAGAGGGCGGCTAGGATCGCCCTCGTTACTTATTTCTTCATGCTCATCATCGGCTGCACTAGTGTTGGATCGACCGTAATGGATATGCGCCGCAGCGGCACCTTGAAGCGAATACTTATTATGCCTATCACCAAGACGGGGTTTCTCCTGGGCGTGGCCCTGGACACGTTCGCCAGGTTAGGCATTATGGTGGGCATCGTATTCGTCATGATGTTTATTTATCGCATCACCATCCCCGGCTCCTGGCTGGACTTGCTGATCGTTCTTCTTATCGGGGTGCTGTTCGCTCTCGCACTGGGGCTCAACTTCGCCGTGATATCAAAAAGTGTCTTCTCGACCGTTGGCAGTGCCATTTTCACCTCTATGATGCTATTCCAAGTTTCTGACTGGAATAGGGGAGGTAGATTCGAAGGAACTATAGTAGAGGGAGTAGCAGGCCATAATCCAGTTTATCACCTATCTGGGGTGATTCTGGGCATCCTCGAGGGTGCGCCTTTAAGCCAGTTCCACCCAGAGCTCGGTGCTGTGTTTCTCTGGATAGCGGCACTATTCCTGAGCTCGGTGGCTCTCTACCACTGGCGAATTGAGAAGATGATTTGACCAGTTGTGGCTTCCCCATCCCCAAGACCTACTTTGTCTAGATCCGCAGCGTTCAGCAGTCAATCCCCTCCCCAGAGATCGACAGACTGTTGCCGAAGTGATAACTTGTAGAGACTCCTGCAAAGGCGGTAGAAAAGCCGAGTTTTGGACCGTGGGTAGGTGTGATGATCTGCAATGAATGTGGTCAATTACTACCCCCACGAGGGGGGTAGCTTGTGACTAGATTGATGTCCATAAAGATATCTGCCTGAAGCATGTCATCACTCTTGCCGACGAGTTTCCCGATCCTGCCGCTTCCGAGGTGCCGCCAGAATTCCATCTGCCACCAGCGATCCTGGGCCTGTGTAAATCCCTGGGCAAAGAACAGGTCATGCATGTTCCTGGCATAGATATGAGGGATATCCCACTGATCGCGCAGGATCTCCACGGTATCGATCAATCCCTCGACCACGAGTTCTCCATCATGCTGTGGGAGTGGTCCTCTGGTCAGATCATAGTAGAAGAGGCCCCCACCGATGAGAACGAAAGCCACAACAACCGCGATGACAAGTAAAACGATGCGCCAAATCCTCCTGGAGCGAGTCTTTTTCATGGTTATCCTCCTTGGCGAGTTCCTATTCCATGCTGCTCATAGTCATCTCTTATGGCACGGTTACGCTCTTGGCCAGATTAGCTGGCAGATCGATGGGGCAACCACGCTCCTTGGCCGCATAGTAAGCCAGGAGCTGCAGCGCCACCGAATTCAAGAAAGGGGAGA
The DNA here is from genome assembly GCA_018725425.1 of Chloroflexota bacterium. Classification (GTDB taxonomy): domain Bacteria; phylum Chloroflexota; class Dehalococcoidia; order SZUA-161; family SpSt-899; genus BS503. Next base: position 4,325 of record QLUL01000050.1, on the reverse strand, counting down.
ATAAGGGGTCAATCGGTGGAATGCGAATGACCGCATCGACAAACTGCTCGATATCCTCGTCGCCCTCCTCAGCCAATGCAATGACCTGTGACCCCCGAGCCTTAATCTCTTTTATGCTGGTCAGCATCGGCTCGTAGGTATCATCCCTCGTTGCCATGGCGACAACGGGAGTACTCGGGCCAAGCAGGGCGAATGGTCCGTGCTTGAGTTCTCCCGCGGCATAGGCTTCGGCGTGAATATAGGAGATCTCCTTCAGCTTCAAGGCTCCCTCCATAGCCACCGGGTAATTGAGTCCGCGTCCGATAAAAAAGGCATTATCATATCGCGATAAGTGCCTCGCGTGCGGGATAATCCCTTCCGCACCATCCAGCACCTGGCGCACTCTTGAGGGAAGCAACCTGAGCCCTTCTATCAGGCCCTCAGCGTTCATGATATCCGGTGAGGCAAAGGAGAAGGCCAACAGATATAGTGCCACTAACTGAGTGAGAAAGGTCTTGGTCGCCGCTACCCCTATCTCGGGCCCTGCCCGGGTGTAAAAGACCTGCTCGGCGATGCGAGTGATGCTGCTTCCGGGAACGTTAGTAATGGCCAGGGTGGCGCATCCGAGCGTCCGGGCTTTCTTGATGGCCCGCAGCGTATCAAGGGTCTCTCCTGATTGGCTGATGCCCCATACCCAGGTCTTCTCCAGTGCCATTTCGTGACAGTTGAACTCCGAGGCCACCTTCACCCTCACGGGAAGATGACAGAGCTTGCCGATAACGTATTCCGCGATCAAGGCAGCATGAGACGAGGTTCCGCAGGCCACTAAGACTATATCTTCCAGTCCCGCTTCTTTCCGAACATTCAGGCTTACAGTGCGCTCGATAAGCGAAATGTGGCCACTAAGGGTGTTTTCGATGGCTTTGGGCTGCTCGTGGATCTCCTTAAGCATGAAGTGCTCATACCCGCCTTTCTGAGCCTCCTCCAGGCTCCAGGGAATCACCTGCTCCTCTCGTTGCACCGGTCGATAGTCCAGGGTCTGGAGTCTGGAGTCTGGAGTCCCCCTCCCCGACTCTCGACTCGTGATGCTGATGCTCCCCTCCGATACGAGAGCGATATCGCCGTCTTCGAGATAGATTACCCTGTCGGTATAATCCAACACCGCCGCCACATCCGAGGCTACAAAATTCTCCCTGTCTCCTATCCCGATTATCAACGGACTCTCCCTCCGTGCAGCAACAAGCTTTTTATGCCCCGCTGCCAGCACGATAATGGCGTAGGTTCCCCTTACATCTGCCAGAGCTCTGGTCACCGCTCCCTCCAGATCTCCGTCATAGTATCTCTCGATCAGATGGGGGATGACCTCGGTGTCGGTCTCGGAACTGAAGTGATGACCTTCCCGGGTTAGCTCGTCCCTGAGGCTCTGGAAGTTCTCGATCACTCCGTTATGCACCACGGCGATCCTGCCGCTGCAATCGAGATGAGGATGGGCATTTGATTTGGATACCTCACCGTGAGTGGCCCACCGGGTATGGGCGATTCCCAAGCCGGAGCCTGGAGTCTGGAGTCTGGTAGGACGGGCATCTTGCCCGTCAACTGGAGTCCCCCTCCCCCCGCCCTTTAAGCCTTGGATCTGAGGGAAGCTCTTCGCCAGATCCCCCACTCGGCCTACGTCCTTATATACCTCAATAGTAGGGGTCGGATTAATCCGACCCCTACGTGACTTTCGACTCTCGACTCGTACAGCAATGCCGCAGGAGTCGTAACCGCGGTACTCCAATCTCTTGAGCGATTCGAGCAGGATCGGCTGGCACTCCTTATAGCCAGCATAGGCGATAATTCCGCACATAGCTACACCACCAGGCCACCATCAGGAATGTTCTCGCTTATCACCTTCATCGCCTTTATCCGGCAATGATTGCCGATGATGACCCCCGGCTGTGCGGTGGCACTATCCCCGATCTGGGAGTAGCTTCCGATGATGGCTCCCATCTTCACCTGATGATATTCACCCTCGATCATCATGGCAGCTTCACCGCTGCGAGCAGCGAAATGGCTCCCGATGATTGTCCCGGGAGCGATAATGGAGTCTTGAATAGAGGAGCTTGGCCCAATGAGCACGTTGTTGCCGACGATGGTATTCCTTACTATACTGAATGGAGAGATAACCGCGCCGTTTCCTACGCTGGTAGAGGGGAATATACACACGCTGGGCCCGATCTCGCAATCGTCACCGATGACGGCCGGTCCCACGATGTAGCAGTTTGACCTGATGATGGTTCCATCTCCTATTGAGACCGCCCCCTTTATTACCGCACCGTCCTCGATGGTCCCCCCCAGGCTGGGGGAGATTCTGCTTAAGATAAGGTTGTTTAGCTTCAAGATGTCCCAGGGATACACCGCATCCAACCAGGTCCCGCCCGTTTCCAGGGCAAGGATATCACAGCCCTGGGCGATCATTCTTTGGATAACCGATGTTAACTTGACCTCATCATCGAGAAAATCGAAAACCTCTCTGTTGAAGGCGTATATCCCGGTGTTTACCTGATTGCTGATCTTCTCCAGCGGCTTTTCGATGACCTCCCTGACCAGGCCATCCTGCACCATTACCACCCCATATTTAGATACATCCTCTTGTGTCCTTATCAGCATTGTATTCGACCGAGCATTCACCAGTGGCCTAATGCTACCGGGATCGATGATGTTGTCACCTGCAACCAGGAGGAATCTATCATCGGCCAGCTCCCTGGCCTGTCTCAAGGCATGGGCTGTGCCCAGCTGCTGAGGTTGAACGACATAGTTAATCTCCACGCCGAACCCTTGCCCCGATGAAAAATAGTCCTGGACTTGCTCCTTGCGGTAGCCGACAACCATCACTATGCGGCGAATGCCATTCTGGGCCAGAGCCTCGACAACATACTGGAGAATGGGATTGCCGGCTATGGGCAACATCACCTTGGGCAACAGTCTGGTAAACGGCTTCAGCCTCTGGCCTTCACCGGCGGCAAGGATGATCGCCTGAGTTATTCTTTCCACTTCCGTCTCCGTTCAACAAGTTTTCGTGTTTCCGAGTTGGCGTGTTTCCGTGTTCAACGTGTTAGCGCGTTACTTGTGGTCCCTGGCAGAACATGTCAACTCGTCAACTCACAAACGCGTCAACCCGTTCAACCCGTAAACTCGCAAACATTTAGAATATCCGTGCCCCAGGCCTGATTACCCCCCGGGCCACCGCCCCAGGCCCAATGATACTGTCATTTCCAATGCTGCAGCCAACATTGAGGCAGGAGTTGATCCCGGTCTGCACCCCATCCCCGACTATCGCCCCCAGCTTGCGTCGGCCGGTGTCAACGCCACCCACCTCTATATTCTTCTTGTCCAGCCTCAAATTAGCCACCTTCGTGCCCGCTCCGAGATTGCAGCTCTCCCCGATAATGCTATCGCCGATGTAATTATGGTGGGGAATCTTGCTGTCACTCATGATGATGGAGTTTTTCACCTCCACCGCGGTGCCGATGTGGCAGCGATCTCCGATGGATGTGCTGGGGCGAATATAGCAATTCGGACCTACCTGACAATCATCTCCAATGACCACCGGCCCTTCGATGTAAGACCCTGACCGGATCACGGTGCCCTTTCCGACTGAGATAGAATCCCTCAAAACCACATGCTCCTCTATCGCACCATGATTCTGCGGCTCGATATTGATCAGCAGCTCTTCGTTCGCCCGGAGCAAATCCCAGGGATAAGTGATATTGATCCAGGAAGCGATCATCTCATAAGAGAGTGGAATTTCCCACTCTATCAGCAATTGCAGGGAATCGGTCAGCTCATATTCACCACGGGATGATTTGTGGGTGGCAGAGATGGCGGAGAATATCTCCGGAGTGAGCAGATATATGCCGGCGTTGACCAGCTTTGTGGGAGGGTGTTCCACCTTCTCGTGGATTTGTATCACCTTGCCTTCCGCTACCTCCACGACGCCCATATCAGTGGTGTTTTCCAACTCCACCAGGCCCATGGTGTTCATATCCCGGCCGATTATCTGGCGTATATCCTCTCTGCAGATTATAGCATCACCATTTGCCAAAAGGAAACTACCATCAATGAACCCGCTCAACGCCCTTAGCGCATCGGCGGTACCCAATTGCTTTCGCTGGGTCACATAATCGATATTCACCCCCCAGCGCTCGCCGTGGCCGAAGCGACCCCGTATCGCCTCATCACGATAGCCGACGACGAAAATAAAGTCTCTTATGCCGGCCTCTTTAATTTCCAGAACCAGATGTTCCAATATAGGTCTGCCGGCCAGGGGCACCATCACTTTGGGTCGGGTATAAGTGAGGGGA
>QLUL01000005.1 GCA_018725425.1 Chloroflexota bacterium | reverse complement strand
CAGCATCAGACAGGGCTTCTGTTGTGAAAGCCCGCGCCATCCACCACTGGGTTTCGCTACTGGCTAGTACCCAGTCATTCTTTAACTAGTGGATAGAGACGTGTGAGTTTTATGCGGGCATCTTCTGTAGTGAATTGCCAATCGACACTTTTTTGTTGCTTGTTTCGTCTCTTTTCCCACGCTCTAGTTTCGTTGCCCAATGTTTGGATATCCGGAATTCGCCGGTCAAGGCATTGCGTTGTCAGAGCACTCAACTCGATTTCGGCGATATTCAACCAGCTCCCATGCTTTGGTGTATAGTGAATCTCAAGACGCCTGGCAAGTTGTCGGGCCTCATCGGGAGGGAATGCTTCGTAGAGAGAGCCAATCTTATGCGTGTTCAAATTGTCACACACCAGACGGATTCGTTGCACTTCAGGATAATGAACATCCAAAAGGTCTTTGATCTCATAAGCCCAGTCAATGCCGGTCCTGCGTTCCCTGATGCTGACGTGACGACGGCCGTTCAGGGGTTCGGTGAACATGAATACGTTGGCCGTCCCATTACGTTGGTATTCGTAGTCCACACGCGCTGGCTTCCCCGGCTCAACCGGAAGCGGCTTTCTCGTTTCCTTGACCAGTTGCACCGGTTGTTCATCCATGCACACCAACGGAATCTGCGGATCGTATGGCAGGTGATACATGTCCAGGACATCCTCCATTCGGGCCACGAACTCCGCATTCTGCTCCGGAGGGATCACCCACGATTTGCACAAATGCGGCTTCAGCTCGTTTTTTTAGAGTCCTCCTCACGGTTTCATATGAAATCGTGTCTACAATCTCTAATTCCACCGCTTTATCCGCCAGAAGGCGCAATGTCCACCGATTGTATCCCTCCGGGGGCTTACCGCAACTCAGGGCTATCAGCCGTGCCTCCGCTTCCCCATCCAATTTCCGCTTGCGGGGGGGACGCGCCCGCTTCTTGCGATTCAGAACCGCTTCTAAACCTTGCTTCACAAAGCGCTGCCGGAGGCTGCCAACTGTTTTCGTATGCACCGAAAAAGCCTCCCCTATTTGGTCATCCGACCATGCCGGCCCATCAACATCAGCTTTCAGCAGGATATGAGCATGTCTGATCTTATATGCCGCTGCCTTTCCCTTTCTGATTAGCTCCGTCAATTGCCCGCGTTCTTCGTTGGTAAGACATACTACGTGCTTTTTCATATCGCTCTCCCATCTGATAAAGTCTCACCTTTACAGACGGAATAACGACTCATTTTGTTCCCTCAATGAATGTTGACTGGGTACTAACAAGACACTGATTATTCTTTTGATCATTTCTTCCCCCTTTAAATTAAGGTGTTCAGGCTATTCCAAAACCTTTTCTGCTGGAGCAAGTCACCAACCATCGTTCGTCTCCAGTATGTTAACCATTATCTTCTGGTGGCTATCACCCCCTTTCACTCAAACTGAAGCCCTCTCGCAGTTCTAGTCATTCATCGTCATTTGCATAAACCATTATAACAGGATTAAAGGAACCTGTTAACCCACCCGGCGGCAAAAGTCTTTTGGGAAAATCGATAGAAACCATCCATGATGACCCAGAGGAAAGAGCCGGGCGAGGGTTGCTACTGCAAGCCCTGTTGCTGCTGCTCTGGCTTTATTCACCTCAAACACTTCCCTAAGATATTCCGTTCAATCAGGTCGGCCAACTCGGATATATCATTCATGGAGAATTGAGGCACGACCAGTTCCAGGGGTTCATCGGTCACAACGGCCATCAATCCCTGGGGAAGGCAGACCAGTTCTCCTATGTCCCGGCGATGAACCTCGATCTTTGGTTGATCTGACTTCTTGAAGCCCTCGGCGAGGACGATATCGAAATCACCGGTGACGAACCGGGCGAGCTCGGCCGGGCTTAGATCGTGGTCGACATTTTCAATAAGGGCTACATTGTGTGGGGAACTGAGTATTATACACTCGCTCCCTGCCTGAGAGTGATCCCATGAGTCTTTGCCGGGCACATCCAGATCGAACCGGTGAGTAATATGCTTGATGGTAGCCACCCGGTAGCCTCGCCGCTTGAGCTCCGGTATCAGCCGCCCCATAAGGGTGGTCTTGCCTGATTTCGGCCTTCCGACGATGCAAACAATCGGCGGCAATCTAGTCCTCCTCCCTCCAGTCAAGCATCTGAACCGACACCTCATCCCCGACTTCTACAGTGGCCACGTTCTCCGGAACGACCAAGAGCGCATTAGCCCGGGACATGGAAGTAAGGATTCCGGAGCCCTGGGGTCCGGTGAGGCGAGCGAAATACTGACCATCCCCCTTTCTCACTATCGCTCGGGCGAAGACGCGGCGACCATCCCGGTTCTCAATTCGACTCTCGCTTATGGCGGAGATAGTTGGCTTGGCAAGGTTATTTTTCCCCAGCATCTTGAGAATGGCCGGCCGGGCAAACTGCTCGAAGGCTATCATGGAGCTCACCGGATTACCAGGGAACCCTAAATGAGGAACCCTCCTGCCGTTTCGTGTGAGCACCCCAAAGGCCAGCGGCTTGCCCGGCTTCATACGCACCGTCCAGAAAGATATCGCACCGAGTTCAGCCAGTACGTCTTTTACGATATCGTAGTCTCCCATTGAAACCCCTCCCGAGGTGATCAACAAATCTGAATCCATCCCCAGTGTTATCTTCTCCACCAGGTCCTGACTCTCATCGGTGGCGATCCCCAGAATGTGGGGGATGCCTCCATAGCGGCGAACTTGAGAGGCGATGGTGTAGGCATTGCTGTTATATATCTTGCCCGGGGGCAGAGGCTCGCCCACATCAACTAGTTCATCGCCGGTAGCCAGGACGGCAACCGCGGGACGGCGAATAACCAGGACATTCGCCCTCCCCAGCGAGGCCAGGATGCCGATCTCCTGAGGCCGAAGCACGACTCCCCTTGCCAGAACCAGAGACCCCCTGGTGATGTCCTCTCCGCCTCGCCTTATGTTTGATCCCTTCGCCACCTCACGTAGTATACCGATCTCATCCAGAGACTTCGCAGCCGCTTTTCGGATCTCTTCATCGGTGTCCTCGAACTGGATGACGGTGTCTGCCCCGGCGGGAACCGGCGCACCGGTCATGATTCGAATGGCAGTCCCCGGGGTTACCTCTCGATCTGAGATATAGCCCGCGGCAACCTCGCCGATCACCTTAAGAGCTTTCGGCTGCGAGGTAGTAGCTCCACGGATGCTCTCCCACTGCACCGCGTAGCCATCCATGGCCGAGTTGTCCAGTGGGGGGATATTAATGTCCGAGCGAACGTCCTCGGCGAGAACCTGCCCCAGGGTCTCCAGGATGGGCTTTCTCTCTGGTTCCAGGACACTGACGTTGCTCAGAATTTTCTCCAGGGCTTGCTCAACCAAGATCATTTCGTACTAGTCCTTGAGATTTGCTGAGATAGATGGAGATACATTGAGATTGATTGTATCTCTATCAATCTCTATTGAGTCTCTCCAAATCTCCTTCACGATCTGCTGGGCTCTCTGCAGGTCAGCCGGTGTATTGATGTTAAATAAACTCAGGTGCCCCGGGTCAAATGAGGCTATTTCACTTTCCTCCACATATCTCACCTTCACCATCTTAAGTAAATTGCTGACCTTGAAATTGCTGTCTCCTAGCATCCTTTTCATGACACCCAGACAGCTCCTGGAATAGACTGCATGGAGCGGCTCCAATAAATCCCCTACCCGGGGAATAACCACGTCAAAACCGGGGGCCAGCCCCCTCATGTACCGCAGCAGCTTGATATTGAGAAATGGCATGTCGCAGGCGACCACCACGCTGTGAGGGTCCCTGGAGAGTTTTAATCCGGAATATATACCCGCCAGAGGTCCCTTGCCGGGATGCAAATCCGCAGCTATCTTCACATTCCTGGGATAGGACAGAAAGCGTTTCCCCTGGCCTTGCGCCAGCACCAGGATTATCTCGCCGCCGAGCTGGCTCAGGCAGACAATCAAACGCTGGAGCAACTCCTCTCCGGCAAGAACCAGCGAGCACTTATCCTGCCCCAGGCGGGAGCTGTGGCCGCCGGCGAGAATGATGGAGCTCATTTTTGGCGCTACTGGTCGGCATTGAATACGGGACAACCTATAGTATAAACTAGAGAGGGGAATTATTCAACATAGGGGATAAGGGATAGGGGATAACCCCTAACCCGTAATTATAGTCAATTGCAGAAATCAGTGCACAGTTTTTCCCGTCATTGCGAGCGAAGCGAAGCAATCTATTCCATCCTAGTTTGAGATTGCGGAGCTTGTTCCGAGCCTGTCCAGAGATTGCTTCGGGACTTTGTCCCTCGCAATGACAGGCGAGGAATCACGCTCCTCGCAATGACATAGTGCAACTATTTTTGCAAGATCTATAGGTGGGCTTTTGAGGACTTGATGCGTTATCCGGGGTTGGTCGTGCTGGTTTTTATGATTGCTTCTCTGCTGCCAGGATGCTCTCCAGGTTTCCATGGCGAACTGAGAAGTCAGGTGAGTTCCTACGAATTTAGCCTGGCCCGATGGGTGCTTATTACCTTAATCAGGCGTGTAAAGCCATCCTTTACCGTAGGAGGTCTAAGCCATGAGGAAAAGGTGGCCATAGTCGGTGAATTCTTCACCCTGGTAGGGCAGGCAAAGGCCTACCGACAGCACATCTCCCAGGAAGAGAACGAGGCAAAAAGGGGTACTCTTCAGGAAGAACTCTTGAGAATTCAAGAGAAAAAGGCTGAACTGGAAAACAAGGTTGAGCGAATCCTTGAAGAGCAGATAAGGGGGGTTCTGCAGGGGCAGGGGGTCTACCATCCCTGGTTCAGGAGGCTTCCTCTCAGGGTATTCTTCCCGCCGCCACGGCTTGAAATTGACCCGGCACCCTATTTGCTGGTGATTTCGCCGAGAGAGCGGATAATACCCATAGCTCAGATCATACTCAAACCGGATATTGACTGGCAGATTGCTGAGGATTTAGAAAATCGGATTGAGAACAAATTTAATGTTTCTGCTTTAGTCACGGACAGACTCAGTGGTCTGGCAACTTTCCCTATCCTGATAGCTGATGACCGGGGGCTCAGAACTGCAATAAGGACGATCGCCGATGAGTGGACCCACCATTACCTGTTTTTTGCACCCCTTGGCCGTGCCCTGGCTTTTGATTTCTACAATTATGATCTGAGGACGGTGAACGAAACAGTAGCCTGTATCGTTGCCGAAGAGGTAACCGATTTGGTTATCCAGAAATACTACAGTCACATTGTAGATGAGGAAGAGATAAGAGCCCAGGATGAAAGGCAAGACAAATTCCATAGCGAACTGAGAATAATCAAGAAAGTGGTTAACGAGTATCTTCTGCAGGGCAAGATTGATGAGGCGGAGAAGTTTATGGAGGATAGCCGACTTGGTCTGCTGGAAAAAGGCTTTTACGTCCGCAAGCTAAATCAAGCTTTCTTTGCCCGTCGGGCTCCTTATATCTCAACCCCGGTCACCGTAAATCCCCTGGCCGAGATAGTGAAAGAAATTCGAAAAGGATCACCAGACCTGGGAGAATTCCTGAAAAGGATGGCGCAGATAGTGTTGACATATGATACTCCTCTCAAATATAATGGGGCAATCGTAATTATTCAGGTTCGAGATTCCAGGGTTCACCTGAGTAGTTACAAAGGAGAAGCGATAAGGGGGGTTAAGTCTCGTGAAGTCCCGGATATTGAAACTGCTTTGGATCGTGAAAGAGGGGACGGATGAAGACTGAGCGAGGTGATAATATGCTGCGAGCAATGGAACATTGTTACATTGTCACAGACGATGAAATTTTAAGCGGAGAGCCAATCATCAAAGGAACTCGCACGCCTGTACGGGCAGTAGTTGAGACGTGGCGCCTCGGTATCATACCTGAAGAGATCCCAATCCATTTGCCTCACTTAACGCTTGCTCAAGTGTTTGATGCGTTGAGTTATTACAGCGACCATCAGGCCGAGATCAACGCGTACATTGAACGCAACCGCATTCCAGATGAGTTGATTGATCCACTGGTGAAAGATCAGTGAGCAGCCTTTTCATTGAACTTTATCTGGATGAGGATGTGGACGTACTAGTGGCAGAGTTGATACGCGCACGAGGTTTCGTAGCAACCACCTCAATAGAGGCAGGCCAGTTCCGAAAGAGCGATGCAGAGATGACAACCGCGCCTAGCGTTAGCCCGCTTCTTTACAAGACAGCCCAGTCGAGTATATTTTTAGCACCTCTAAGGTGTAATCAATATCATCGGGGGTGTGATCGGCATTGACTTGGAACCTGATCTCTTCATCACCTCGGGGAACAACCGGATAGGTAAGACCGGTAGCGAGGATACCGCGCTGCATAAGATAATTTACCAGGTTGGCGGTCTTCCCAGTGTCTCTTACCATTAGAGGGACAATAGGATGGTCGCTCACTATAATCTCATATCCTAAGTCACCGAGACCCTGTTCAAACCTCTTGGTCATTTGGTAAAGGTGCTTTAGAATTCCTTTTCCTCGTTCACTATCCAATATCTCCAAAGATTTTAGGGCAGCACTGGCCTCCGCTGCAGATATGGGGTTAGAATAAATGTAGGTTGGCGCAGTCTCTCTCAAATAGGTAATAATTGTCTGGGATGAGGTGACATACCCCCCATTTACACCAAAAGCCTTGCCCAGTGTCCCGATCAATATGTCCACCCCCTCTGCCCTGGTATATTCCTCGGTGCCTCTTCCCGTTTCACCAAAAGCGCCCACACCATGGGAATCATCTACGACAAGGATCACATTTTCAGGGAATTCGGGGTCGTACTTTCGAGAAAGATTGGAGATGATATCCAGGGGAGCAAGGTCGCCCCGCATACTGAATATTCCATCAGTAACAATGATCAACCTGTTGCCATTATGAACAGATTCTTTTACCTTATCTTCAAGATCATTCATGTCAAGGTGTTTATAGATTTTCTTGTCTTTTGGCCTGGAAAGCCTGATGGCATTAATTATGCTGTTGTGATTCAGTTCATCACTTATGATGATAGTACTCGCAGTTATAAGGGGAACTAAAACCCCTACCACCGTGGAGTAGGCAGAACTAACCAGCATAGCATCGTCCCTCTGGTGAAATAGCGCCAATCTCTTTTCCAGCTCTCTATGAGGCTTGAATGTTCCACTAATAAAGCGAACCGCTCCTGGCCCAACGCCATATTCGCCGGCAGTTCTTTCCTCTGCCGCCAAGAGTTCATCTCTGAAGGACATTCCCAGGTAGGAGTTGGAATTCATTCTGATGAACTCCTGTTCCCCTTTCCCTTGTAGAAAATACCGTGGCCCTTTGGAACCGGCTGCCCTTTTTACCCCGGTTATGATGCATTCCTTACCCTTTAACCTTCCCTCAGCTTCCAATTGTTCCAGATCACGCTGCAATATCTTTTCTATGCCCTTTAATCCCATTTTTCCCCTCCTTACCCTCATGGGCGGCTGCCCACTAAAAGGTTATTTCGAAGCTTAACCTTAAGCTTTGCGATCATATCCTCCACCATTGTTTCCAGATCATAATCGGGAGACCATCCCCATTCTTCACGGGCAGCGCTGTCATCCACCTTATTTGGCCAGGAATCAGCAATCGCCTGTCGCACCGGATCGATTTCGTAGTCCATAACAAAGCCCGGAATGTGCTTCCTGATCTCATCGGCGATATCTTCTGGAGCAAAACTCATCGCCGTGACATTAAAAGCATTACGGTGTTTCAATCTATGGTGATCTGCTTCCATGAGATCGATCGCTGCTCTTATGGCATCAGGAATATACATCATATCGAGGTAAGTCCCCGGTTTTAGGAAGCAAGTATATTTTCGCTGTTCGACAGCCGCATAGAACATTTCTACAGCGTAATCTGTTGTTCCTCCGCCGGGTGGGGTCTCGGAAGAAATGATACCGGGCCAACGGACGCCTCGCGTATCCACGCCGAATCTTTTATGGTAATAGTCACAAAGTAATTCGCCGGCAACTTTGGTAACCCCATACATTGTATCGGGGCGCTGAATAGTATCTTGAGGGGTATTATCACGGGGGGTAGTGGGGCCAAAGGCGCCAATAGAGCTGGGGGAAAAGACAGCACATTTAGATTCCCGGGCGATCTCCAGGACATTGTAGAGCCCATTGATGTTTACATCCCAGGCAAGTTGTGGCTTAGCCTCCGCCGTTGCTGAGAGTATAGCCGCTAAATGGTAAATGGTATCCACACTATATTCTTTCACCAACTTCTTGACTGCACCGATATCAGTGCAGTCAATGACTTCAAATGGGCATGACTTGAGAAGTTTCTCGTCGGGCTTTCTCTTGTCACCAGCTATTACATTGTTATTCCCATATCTTTCCCGTAAAGCTAAGGTAAGTTCAGAGCCAACCTGTCCTCTAGCTCCGGTCACTAAGATTCTTCTCATAAGAAGCCTCTCCCTATCCGTAGAAAGTTTATAGTTATCGCACAACAGGCGAGGATAGCTGATGTTCCTCCCTTGCAAATCATATCTTTTCCATGCCTCCACTGTCAAGCTGTAGGTAGCGCATAGCGTGTAGCTTCCCTACCCCCTACACGCTACACGCTAGCACGCTACAATGATACGCTGAGCCATCGTTTGGTGGTAAAATACAGGTAATGCAGCCAAACTACCTCCGACTGTATAAGAGCGGCGAACTGGATGAGCGAATAGCCCAGCTCTACGGGGTCCTCGAATGCTGTGTGCTGTGTCCCCGGGAGTGCCGCAAGAATAGACTCAAGGGTGAAAGGGGATACTGCCGGTCAGGGGAGGAATTGGTGGTTTCGGCGATCCACCCCCACTTCGGGGAGGAGGAGCCGCTGGTTGGTCGGGGGAGGCTTTGGGGGGTGGGGGGGTCGGGAACGATATTTCTAACCGGATGCAGCCTGGGCTGTGTCTACTGCCAGAATTACGACATAAGTCACCTGGAGCAGGGCCGCCCGATCGGCGCCGCAGAGTTATCCCGCGGCATGATCGAGCTGCAGAACATGGGCTGCCATAACATAAACCTGGTAACCCCCACGCATTTTGTTCCCCAACTGGTGAAGAGCATTAGGGTCGCTATCGAAAGTGGCCTGCAGATTCCCATAGTTTACAACTGCGGCGGCTACGAAAGCGTGAGCACCATCAGGTTGCTGGAGGGCATAGTTGATATCTATATGCCCGATATAAAATACAGCGATTCCCAGAATGCCCGGAAATACTCCAATGCTGCGGATTACTTTATCCACTGCGAGGAGGCGGTCAGGGAGATGCACCGTCAGGTCGGCGATCTCCAACTCGATAGCAGAGGTATAGCGCAGCGAGGCTTGTTGATAAGGCATCTGATCCTGCCCAACGATCTAGCGGGAAGCCGGGAGATTCTGAGGTTCATCGCCGAAGAGATCTCCAAGGATAGTTATGTCAACATAATGTTCCAGTATCGGCCGATGTTCAAGGCAGGAGAGTATGAAGAGCTGAACAGGAGACCTACGTTGGACGAGTACAGGAGAGCCGTCGCTATGGCTCAAGGTTTCGGACTGCATCGCGGCTTCGGGAGTTAGTCCCTTAAATCTGAAGTCTTGCACAAAATGGCAAAATAGCGAACCACGGAGACACCGAGGCACTGAGAAAGCACAAAAGGGTTTATACACTAATGTTATATGAAGGGAGTCTAACAGGAAAAATAGTTGGGGCCGCGATTGAAGTACATCGTCATTTGGGGCCAGGGCTATTGGAATCCGCTTACGAAGAGTGTTTGTGCCGTGAACTGGAATTGCGAGGACTTTCCTTTGAACGACAAAAGCCTCTCCCACTCGAATACAAGGATATTAAGGCGGTTATCGGATTGATGTAATAGTTGAGAGTAAAGTGGTTCTGGAGTTAAAGTGTGTAGATGCGATTGCTCCTGTTCACGAAGCACAATTGTTAACATACTTGCGACTTTCTGGTCTCAAAGTAGGCTTGATTCTCAATTTTTATGTTGCGGTGATGAAAGACGGGATTAAAAGATTGGTGCTATAACAACGAAAAACACAAAGAATTCTCCGTGTCTCTGTGCCTCCGTGGTGAATAGTCACAATTTTGGTTCCGGTTCGTCCGGGTTGGGGGAGGGGAGGGCTTCACGCCGTCAGACCGGCTCCAGGCGGGCAAGGAAGTGCCGCAACACCGGCGGAGCATGCACAATTCTCAGCCCCCTTATCTGATTCCGCCGCTCATAGACACGCTTGAGTCCCTCTGCCACGACGTCCATATGCCGATCGGTGTAAACTCTGCGGGGAATGGCCAGACGCAATAATTCCATTCTGGGGAAAACAGCCTCGCCGGTTCTTTCATTAGGTGTGCTCAAGGCAAGTGCTCCCAGACCTACCGCTCTCACTCCAGATTCGAGATACAGTTCCACCGCCAAGGCATCAGCGGGGAAATGACTTTGAGGGATGTGAGGCAGAAAAGCCGCCACATCCACAAAGACGGCATGTCCTCCTACCGGCTGGACAATCTGTATTCCTGAATCTGCCAGCAGTTCCCCCAGATATTCCACCTGTCGGATGCGGTTAGCTATTAAATCATCATCGGTCATCTCACGAAGACCTCTGGCCACCGCCTCCAGGTCTCGGCCGGCCAACCCGCCATAGGTAATAAAACCCTCCTGCGCAATTAAGAGCGGCAGTATCTTGTGATAAAGCTCCTCATTATTCAGTCCGATGAGGCCACCGATATTTGCCATGGGGTCTTTCTTACAACTGAAGGTACAGCCATCGGAATAAGTAAACTGCTCTCTTATGATTTCGGCGAGGGCTTTATTCTGGTAGCCGTCCTCCCTCTGCTGGATGAAGTAGGCGTTCTCGGCACAGCGAGCAGCGTCTATAAAAACGGGGATATTGTATTCGGTGGCCACCTCTTTTACTTCTTTAAGGTTGGACATTGCAACCGGCTGGCCTCCGCCGGCATTATTCGTGATGGTCAGCATAATAAAAGGTATTCTCTGAGCGCCCACTTCGGTTATCAATGCCCTTAATTTCTCCAAATCAATGTTTCCCTTGAAGGGATCGACGGCCTGCGGTTCATAAGCGACATCAGCCACACAACTGACCGGTTTGCCAGCGAGCGACCTGATACAGGCATCGGTGGTATCGAAAGGCATATTGAATGGTATAATATCCCCATTCTTGACTACTGCCTGAAAAAGCAGCCTCTCGGCTGCTCTCCCTTGATGGGCGGGCACGACATAGTTGAACCCCAATACATCGTGAACCGCTTCCTCGAGGTGCCTGAACCCTCTGCAGCCGGCATAACTTTCGTCACCGAGCATTATCCCCGCCCACTGGTTATCGCTCATTGCCGAAGTGCCACTGTCGGTCAAGAGGTCAATATAAACGTCATCTGAGGCCAGGCCGAAGACATTGTAACCAGCCTCCTTAATCTTCCTTTCCCTCTCCTCCCCGCTGATCAGCCTGATAGGCTCAACAACCTTAATTCTGAATGGTTCGGCCATGACTTGCCCCTTTTTCATCCCAACCTCACTTTATTAGTCCCAACTCACCTGCGAGCGCTTGCCAGGCAGGCAACGAGTTCTCAATTGTTCTCTTCTCAACGCAATAGGCCAGGCGAAAGTAACCGGACCTGCCGAATCCCGTGCCAGGCACCACCAGGATGTTGTGTTTCAGGGCTCTTCGGGCAAACTCCACATCGTCTGCCAGTGGTGATTTGGGGAAGAAGTAAAAGGCTCCCTGGGGTTTAACCGTCTCAAAGCCAAGCTGCGTCAGACTCTGATAAAGTAAATCCCGGTTTTGACGGTATGTTTCTATGTCTATCTTCTCCCGCTGCAGCCCGGCGACCAGACGCTGCATCAGCGCCGGTGCATTTACAAAGCCCAATGTGCGGTTGCAAAACACCAGCGCGTCCAGCAATAGCCCCACATTATCTATTTTAGGGCTTACTGCTATATATCCGATACGCTCCCCAGCTAGCCCGAAATCTTTACTGTGGGAAGTGACTATTATTGCGTTGTCAATGTATTTGAATACACAGGGCACCTCAACATCGTAGACAATTTTGGCATAGGGTTCATCGGAGATGACGTATATCGGCCGTCCCAACCCCTGTGATTTCGCAACTACCAGTCTGCCCAGCCGTGCTAGAATCTCCGATGCGTATACCACTCCCGTGGGGTTATTGGGAGAATTGATGATAATGGCCCTGGTCTTGGGGTTCATTGCTGCGGTGATGGCTTCCATATCGGGCAAAAAGTTAGCATCGGTAGCTACTTCACGGATGACCCCGTTGTGATTATCCACATAAAAGCGGTACTCTACAAAATACGGACTCAGCACAATAACTTCGTCGCCGGGGTCTAAAATAGACTTGAGGACCACATTCAGTCCACCGCCGGCACCCACCGTCATGATGATATGCTCCGGCCCAATAGCGAGGCCGCTATCCTTAGCGACCACCTCGGCCACTGCTCGGCGACTCTCTGGGTAGCCGGCGTTGCTCATATAGCGGTGCATACCGGTAATGGGATTCTCTGCCAGCCGCTTCAACTCCTGGTAAAACCTTGCCGGTGGCTCATGTACCGGGTTACCCAGGGTAAAATCGTAGACTTTATCCTCCCCCAAGATTTCGCGCAGGCGGTTACCCTCCTCAAACATCTTCCTGATCCAGGAGGCTCTGGTTAAGGACATTTCTACTTTTTTAGCAATTACATTCATCAGTGACACATCTGCGTAGCGTTGTGACTCCTGTCACGACGAAGAGAATTCGCTGCCACAGGAAGGGCAAGGCTCCGCACAATCGAGTTTTCTATTACGATACAAGATCCGGAAGCCATAGGGCCAGCGATGGAAAAACGATGACCAGTGCCACCCCAATCAATATGAGCAGGACAAATGGGATTACCGAGCGCAGTAAGTGCCCTGTATTAACCGCTGGGGGAGCAACTCCTCGCAAATAGAAAATGCCGATGGCGAAAGGCGGCGTCAGGAAGGACATCTGTAAATTCATACATATTAATATAGCAATCCATATCGGGTCAAATCCCATGGTATCTGCTATCGGCATGAAGACGGGAATAGCTATCATAAGGATTGCAAGCCAGTCAACAATCATCCCCAGCAGAAATATGAGACCCATTAGCACCGCTAAAAAACCCCACGGACCGACTCCGAGCCCCAAAATGAAGTCTTCTATGATTCTGCCCCCACCCATCCCCATGAAGATGCCGATAAAAGCAGTACTTCCAATAGCAATCACGGCGACCATGCCCATAATCCTGGCGGTCTGATAGACTGACCCCTTCACCAGTGACCAGGTGAGCCGACGGTTGAGAACGGCTACTATGAGGCTGCCGATAGTACCCATGGCACCGGCCTCAGTTGGGGTGGCGACGCCGAAGATGAGTGATCCTATGACCACGAAGATGATCGATAAGGTGGGCATTATACCGGTAAGGAGAAGGAGAAGCTTCTGCCTGAAAGGTATTCTCCTTTCTTCCTCAGGCAGCACCGGTCCCAGTGCAGGCTGTAACCCACACCTGATGAGGATGTAACAGATATATAGTCCGGAAAGCACAAGACCGGGCACAATAGCCGCCAGGAATAATCTCCCAACCGACAATCCTGCCCAGGCCCCGATGATAATCAGCATTATACTGGGGGGGATAAAGATGCCCAGCGAGCCGCCGGCCATGATAGTGCCAGCCGCCAGTTCGACATTGTAGCCACGCTTAAGCATTTGGGGGAGAGCAATTATCCCCATTATGACAACCGGAGCACCCATCACTGCCATGGCAGCGGCCATTATAGTGCAGGTGATCACTGTTGCTACCGCGAGACCGCCCCGCAGCGAACCCATCCAGACATGCAACCCCCCGTAGAGTTTATCGGCAATCCCAGCGCGTTCCAGCACACATCCCATAAGGATAAATAGGGGGACGGCGATCAGCTCCCAACTGGTCTGGAGTGCAAAGACACGCATTGTTAGCATAAGCGTCGCCACCTCACCGAAGTGGATTACGCCGAAGATTAGAGCGACGCCTCCGAGGACAAAACCAATAGGATACCCGAGAGCCTTCCCGATAGCTATAGGAAGTAACATCCACAGCGGATTCATAGCTATACCTTACCCCTGACGAGGATAATCAGATCTCGAATGAATCTAGCCAGGCACTGGAGCCCGAGCACGGCAAAGCCTATTGGTATCATTGTTCTTAAGGGGTATATTGGAGGATTCCACGGGGAGCCAGTGCCCATTCGCAGCGCCCAGGCGGTGGCAGCAAATTCAGCCCCTGATAGCACCAAAGCACCAACCAAAGTGAAACACAACACCAAACACAACATCAGGTCAACGAGGGCCTTAACCCTTGGCGGAAAGCGGTTGGAGAGGACGTCGAGCACGACGTGACCCCCCACCTTGTGGGTCCAGGCTGGAGTCATTACAAAATATGCTCCCCACAGCATAATGGATAGTTCAAAGGCCCACACTGTGGGGCGACCAAACAGCCCGCGCATCGCCACTTCATACAGGATAATGAGGACTACAACGACCATGAGCCAGCTAACGAATTTCCCCGTGTTCTCACTAATAGCGTCTATAACTCTGAGGATTGCTTCCAGCTTTCTCATTCGGGCGAATCTCCTTAGCCCAGAAATTTAGGGCGAGGCCGCTGAGGAGGTCATCCTCAGCGGCCTCCACTTCCTAATCGCCGATAGCCGCCGGCTCTAGAAGTCGTCAAACTCCCTCATTGGGTTCATAAACTCTGAGTACCGTAGTTGACTCTCCATTACTCGACGAAAGAGGTCAGACTTGGCGGCATGTTCCTCCATTACCTCCATTGCTGTAGCGCGTAGCGTTGCCAGGTCTTCATCGGACAGCCTTATAATTTGGGCGCCGGCAGCCAACATATCGCGGAGAGCGAGCGCATTATCATGCCGCGTGAACTGCTCATAGTGGGCGAAAGTGGCGAGGGCTGCCACCTCCATAATATGTTTCAGGTCATCAGGCAACTTAGCCCAAGCATCCTTATTAACAATTAGCAGCGTGAACAGGGCCGGTTCGTGCCATCCTGGCGATAGCATATAGGGTCCCGGCTCATGGAAACCGAGCGCCTTGTTTAGTATGGGACCAGCCCACTCAGCTCCATCTAATATACCCACCTCCATGGCGGCATATATCTCACCACCAGGCATAGGGACTACTCCTATGCCCAGGCGCGCAAAAATGGCAGCTTGCAGGCCAACAGCCCTCATCTTCCTCCCTTTGAGTTCCTCCAGGGTGCCCCACGGCTCTCTCATGTGTAAGGCCGGTCCGGCAGCTTCTACGAAGACAGCAACCACCTTTACATTAAGCGGGTCATAGAACTCTGCCATTAACTCCTTGCCACCACCCCTCAAATACCATGCCAAATAATCTTCATGGCGAGTACCGAAGGGCATGGTGCCTAATATGGCGGCAGCAGGGCCCACCCCCATATCAAAGGTAGACCACCACTTGCCCATCTCTATGATCCCCTTTGTTACGGCATCGCGTGTCTCCATGGCACCAACTATCTCTCCAGCACCGTGCGAGTGGATGATCAGTCGCCCGCCACTCAACTCTCTAACTGTGTCAACAAAGAAATCTTGAGAGTTCACCACCAGGGGGTGGCCAGCACTGATAAAGGCTTGCATCCTCCACTCAAACACCTCAGGCTCCGGCTCGGGTGCCGGTGCTACTGGTGCTACGGGTGCCGGACAAGCGGCGGCAACTAGGCTCACCGCAAGCAGCAACACTAAGCTGCAACCAAACAGTTTCCTTGACAGTCCTTTCGCTTTCACCTAAAACCTCCTTTGTGAATTTGTTCCCTGATCCCTGATCGCTAATCTACATGGCTCTCACCCCCCGGCTGTAGTGACCTGCCAAACTCGGCGTCCTCTGATATATATTCTCCCTTTTCGCTAAATTTATGTTAACTTCAGTATTTTTCCCTGGGCAACTGGCTCCAGCGGATGCAGCTCAAGGAGTTGACGTGACACAAGCGCATTCCTGCGCTATAATACTATCCAGATTGGAACGCAGGAGGTGCTCATGTCGGACAAAACGATTCAACGTGTTGATGATATCCCGCTGGTCGTCCACTGGCTGCTGCGGATGCGGGTACATGAGATTATTGACCACATCTTACCTTACCCACACTCTAACTGGCAAGGGCTCAGCTATGGTCAGTTGGCTCTCCTTTTCCTGGCTTATGTGTTGCATTTGCGCACCCATCGCCTGTGCCGGGTGGAAAAGTGGGTTCAGCAGCATCACCAGGTTCTGGAACAGGCGACAGGATGGACGATTGGGCTGAAAGATGCTACCGATGATCGACTGGGCAACTTGCTGACGGTGTTGGGAGAAGATGAGGAACGGGTGCTTGCCATACAGCAAGAGGCTGGGCAACACCTGATTCAGGCGTATGCCTTGCCCACCAAGGTAGCTCGCTTCGATACGACGACTTTCAGCGTGCACCATGCACCACCGGAGGCAGAAACGAAGGGTCAGGAGTTGTTGACCTTCGGTCACAGCAAGGACCGACGTCCCGACCTGGTGCAGTTCAAGCAAAGCCTGGGCACACTGGACCCAGCCGGAGTGCCCCTTTTGACCGGCACTTGGCCGGGGAACACCGCCGATGACCCGCTTTATCTGCCGGCCTGGCGGGAGATGGCCCAAATCATTGGCCATCGCCACTTCCTGTTCGTGGCTGACTGCAAGGCGGCAGCTTTGACCACACGAGCTGAGTTGGATCGGGCTGGGGGGAGTTACTTGTTTCCCCTGCCCATGACAGGTACGGTACCGAAGCAATTGCGCCAATGGGTGTTGGAGCCACCGGTATCCCCCACTCCCATCACCTTGAGGGATGACACGGTGCTGGACAGAGAGCCC
>QLUL01000049.1 GCA_018725425.1 Chloroflexota bacterium | reverse complement strand
GACCACCTCATCCATTTGACAGACAATTTCGGGATTGTTCAATTCGCTAAACTAACCCACCCGGACCATCGATCAGGCTACACCTTAGATGACAATGCACGTGCTCTGGTAGTGGTGGCTTTTTACTATAGCAAATTCGGTGCATCCCGACAGAACCAATTGACCATCAAGCAGCGGCGTGACCTTCAGAAACTTATGAACACGTATCTCGAATTCATAAGTCTGGTGTCCCGTGATGATGGCAAGTTCCATAACTATGTTAAGAGTGACCGAACTCTGGATCAAGTTCGAAACGAAAGTGTCAACCTGGAGGACTCCAATAGCCGAGCCCTGCGCGCACTGGCAGTGACGGCAACCACCGCTTCCTTGCCCCAGACAATCAGGAGAAAAGCCTGGAAGCTGCTACAGGATCGATGCCGGTATGGCCTCCAATTTCAATCGCCGCGAGCCGTTGCCAGGTGGGTTAAAACACTGTGTTTGCTCATCGAAAAGAAGTTCTATCTGGATGGTCTTGACCTGGAGAAAGCCCTCCGGGAGAATTGCGATCAACTCGTAAAGTATTATCAGAAATCTGCATCCCCCGATTGGCAATGGTTTGAAGGCTATTTGACCTATGCTAATGGTATTATGTCGGAAGCTCTGCTTACGGCCTATCGGATAACCGGCGAGGAGCGATATTTGGAAGTCGGCAAGGTAACACTTGATTTCCTCATCAAGCAGAGCTTTGTCGATGATATCTATGTGCCGGTAGGCCAGGACGGCTGGCATTATAAGAATGGGGAGAAAAACAGTTATGATCAGCAGCCTGAGGAGGTCAAAGCGATGGTCTGCGCCCTCAAGGCATGTTACGCCGTGACGAAGGATGAGTATTATGATAGCCTCATGCGCCGTGCCTTCTACTGGTTTCTGGGGGATAACAGTCTCAACCAGGTGGTTTACGATCGCACCTCGGGTGGATGCTACGACGGGGTAGGGAAGAAGACTGTCAACTTAAATCAGGGGGCAGAATCCACGATTTCATATTTGCTGGCGCGTCTTGTCTTTTGAAGCGACGTGTCATAAGGGCGAGAGGCAAGAGGTGAGAGGCGAGAGGCAAGAGAAGTGAGGAGAAAGCAGCAGGCACGATTTGGCTCCTTCCGGAGACTTCAGCCGATCACCCACTCCTTTGGGTTCGACGGTGGTTTATGCATCGACCGCTACTACATCGAAAGCTTTCTATCTCAGCATGCGGAGGATATCCGCGGACATGTCCTGGAAATTGGAGATGATGCTTACACCTGCAGCCTGGGAGGAGAGAGGGTGGCAAAAAGCGATGTTCTTCATGCAAAAGAGGGGAATTCCAAGGCAACCATCGTGGCGGATTTGACCCGTGCCGATCACCTTCCCTCAAACACCTTCGATTGCATCATCTGCACCCAGACACTGCAGTATATTTATGATGTGCAGGCAGCGGTTCGGACACTCTATCGCATCCTTAAGCCTGATGGTGTGGTGCTGGCTACCTTCCCCAACATCGCCCACATCAGCCGCTACGATATGGAGCACTGGGGCGAATACTGGCGGTTCACCAGCATGGGGGCAGAGAGGCTTTTCAGCACAGCCTTTTCCCCTTCTAATGTAAAAGTCCAGGCCTATGGAAATGTGCTCACCGCTATGGCCTTTCTGCACGGATTGCCTGCTGACAGGCTCACGAAGGAGGAGCTGGACTATCGCGATCGAGATTATGAGGTGCTGGTGGCGGTGCGAGGGGTTAGGGGATTAGGGGGTTAGAGGATTAGGGGATTAATGAGCAAGAAAGATATTGTTACGGCTGCGGTAATCGTCGCTCATCCCGATGATGAAGCCCTCTGGGCTGGGGGAACCATCCTCTCCTATCCGAACTGGCACTGGACCGTGATAGCACTTTGTCGGGGAAGCGATCCAGATCGAGCCCCGAAGTTCCAGCGTGTACTTCAGAAGCTTGGGGCTAGAGGCAACATCGACGATCTTGACGACGGGCCAGAACAACTGCCTCTTGCCGAATTGGACGTCCAGCAGGCGATCCTTTCCCTGCTGCCGAAAACCTCCTTCGATCTTATCCTGACACATAGCCCCTATGGTGAGTATACCCGACATCTTCGCCATGAAGAGACCAGCCGGGCGGTTGCTGCCCTGTGGAGCAAAGAGAGCATTTCTACAACTGATCTCTGGATGTTCGCCTACGAGGATGGGGAGAAACGCTACCTACCTCGACCGATCAAGACCGCACATCGGTTGAACAAGATTCCTGAAATCATTTGGCAGCAAAAGTACCGAATAATTACCGAGCTCTATGGCTTTGCTGCCGAGAGCTTTGAGGCGAGAACCACACCGCGAGAGGAAGCCTTCTGGTGCTTCCGCTCCGCTGATGAATTTCAGAAATGGAAAGAAAGGGGGGAAGACCAATGAAAGTGCTGGTTCAATATGAGTACCCGCCTCCGCCGGGTGGATTGGCCACGCAAGGTGATTTGCTCTACCGAGGGTTGAAAGAGTTGGGCATTGATGCCTACGCGGTTAATCCCAAATCCCCTCAGGAGAAGGAATGGTACTACCGCTGGTTCGAACCGGATGTGGTAGTGGGAGTAGGATACTGGGGACACACAAATGAGCTGGTGCTCCATCCGCAACGGTATGGAGTTCGACCGGTGCCCTGGCTGGTTGCCGATGGCTATGTTGCCAACTATCAGGAAATTCTAAATGCATTGCCTCTTATTCTGGTTACATCGC
Source organism: Chloroflexota bacterium (assembly GCA_018725425.1). Lineage (GTDB taxonomy): Bacteria > Chloroflexota > Dehalococcoidia > SZUA-161 > SpSt-899 > BS503. Next base: position 4,551 of record QLUL01000049.1, on the reverse strand, counting down.
AATGGGTGAAGGACACCTATATCCGAGATGGCCTTAATGGTGAGAACATCGAGGTCTTGCCGGTAGGGGTCGAAACGGATTCCTTCATCCCCCGCGATAAGAGCGAACGAAAGGTGGCCTGTGTCCGCGAGGCACTCGGCATCTCGCCCGACGACATTATGATCCTTACAGTTGGCGGCGATGCGGCCTCCAAGGGTGCTCAAGAGGTGATGCAAGCCCTTTCGATCATTGACACCAGAGCCCCTCACTGGAAATACGTATGTAAAGTGTGGCCACAGCCCAGGACAGTGCAGCAGAATTTGATAGATATGCAACTGGCTACCTCTCTGGGCATTGAGAAGAACGTCATCTATACCGCTAATATCGTCTCGCGGAATTTCATGCCCTATCTCATGGCGGCCTGCGACATCTACGCCGCGCCGTCACGTCTGGAGGGGTTCGGCATGCCCCAGGTGGAGGCTGGAGCTTGTGGCAAGCCCGTTCTGGGCATTAGTGCTATGGCGATGCTGGAAACCCTGGTTCATGGGGAAACCGCCTTTCTGGCGGGCGTTGCCCAGGAGGTGGTGATGAGGGAGACCATCCTCGGCGAGGAGTCAGGCTATGAGCCGAGGCATCGGGTGGTCTTTAAGTCTCCTCACACGGTGGACTATCGGGCTAGCGTCCACGATATTGCCAACTACCTAATGGATCTGATGGAAGATCCAAAGCTGCGGCAGCGTATGGGTGAAGCAGGCCGGAAACGTGTGGTGGAATACTACGACTACCGCGTGGTTGCCAAGCGGTTCCTTCAGATTATGTCCGAGAGATTGGGGATTTCGTGAGGTGAAACGTGAAGAACATGCCCTGGTTGAGGAAGCCAAGAAAGCTGCCACAGGAGTCTTACTGCATAATTCCAGGGGGCCGTATCGTTCGCTGCCGCGAACAGCCGGGTGGGGTTACCCTGAGCCCTACACCCGGGACCTTTTGATCGCTTCTCTGGGGATTCTTGCCAGCGGCAACCAGAAGCTCATCAAAAGTCTGCGGCGAGTGCTTCAGACGCTGGCCAAGAACCAAAGTCATTTAGGGCTTATTCCCTCACTTGTCCATGGTCCTGAAGATCGCGGCTCCAGCGATACGACTCCCCTTTTCATTCTCGCCGTTGGCCTCTACCGAAAGGCCACCGGGGAGGCTGAGTTTCTCGAAGAAGCGGTCCAGAGGGCAATGACCTGGATGGAGTATCAGAGTCCTACAGGTCGAGTTATGGTGGCACAGCTTCCCACAAGCGATTGGCGCGACGAACAGTGGGTTTTAGGATATGGCCTTTTCGTGAATACCATCGTCTACAGCTATCTTCGGTTGTATGGTCAGTTGGAGAGGGCCGCTTCTCTGGAATGCGCTATGGATCGATTCACTATCCGTAGTGGACTTATACATCGCCATGTCCATGAGGGCCTCATGTTGCCTCGCAAACCCTATTTTGCCACCTGGTCATACAAGGTCTACAGTGACGAGCGATTCGACCTTATGGGTAACAGCCTGGCTATTCTATCCGGTTTGGCGCATCCCTCAAGAGCCAAGCAACTGGTTTCATGGATAGAGAGGGAGTGTCAGGCATTGCGGGAACAGGGCTTGCTGGCTCTTGATCTGCCTCCGAATTATTTCCCCTACATCCACCCAGAAGACCCGGATTGGCACCCCCGGTATGAGAAGTTCAATCTTCCGGGGAACTATCTAAATGGCGCGGTCTGGCCTTTCGTCTGTGGCTGCTATGTAGCCGCAATCGTGGCGGCAGGCCGGTATCGCCTGGCGGAGAAAAAGCTCATGGCTTTGACCCGTCTGGTGCGTCCTGCTCGGGACGCCGAGGTAGAATTTGGCTTCAACGAGTGGTTCCGCGCACAGGATGGAACCCCTCGGGGGGAAGACTGGCAGACATGGTCGGCGGCGATGTATCTCTATGCGGCGATCTCGGTGGAACAAAGAAGAACACCATTTTTTGATGAAATCCGCTCCGGCCCCAAATTGGATGCGGGGGGAAGGGCAAACATGAAATAGGTGTATCAGCCTGAGAAAGGAGCTTGTGGATCAGGGTACCAGAGGGTGAAAGGAACAAACGAACGCAACTGCTCTATAGTTCTTTACAGAAAGTGTTATAATGAGCTTGGGGTGAGGAAGAGGTGTCACTACGGGTTATCACTGGATTCGTCATTGGAAAGGATTAGAGAGACTGAGGCCCAAGCTAATCACTTAGAAGGCGAGCACACGGATGGAGTTTTCGGGGTACAATCTAAGAATAGGTATCATCGGCGGTGGGCAACTGGGCAAGATGATGACCCAGGAAGCGAAGAAGATGGGGTTTTATGTTACCATACTGGACCCCACGCCGAATTCCCCGGCAAGTCAACTCGCTGATGAGCAACTCGTCGGTGATTTCCATGACCGAAATAAGATAGGAGAACTTGTCACGAGAAGCGACGTAACCACCTACGACCTCGAAGATATTGACGTAGGTGCCTTGAAAGAGCTCGTCGAGGCGGGATATGTTATCCACCCTTCTCCACAGATACTGGAGATCATCCAGAACAAGTGGAAACAAAAAAAGGTACTGGAGCGCAGCGGAATCCCTATCCCGAGGTACCGGAAGGTCGAGGGAGGTGCCCTCGCTGCTGCTGTTGAGGAATTCGGGTTTCCGGTGGTGCAGAAGGCCTGCCGGGGAGGTTACGACGGCAGGGGGGTCTTCGTCATTCGTACGAGGGATGATATAGGAAGGGCGCTCAGGGTGGAGTCCTTTCTTGAAGAATTTGTCGAGATCGAGAAGGAACTCGCGGTTATGGTGGCAAGGAGTGCTGCTGGAGAGATCAAATGCTATCCGGTAGTGGAGACGGTCTTCGATGAGGCGGCCAACATCTGCGATATGGTTGTCGCTCCCGCCCTGGTGGAGCAAAGAATTCAAGATGAGGCAAGGCGAATGGCGGTCGCCGTAGTGGAGTCACTTGGTGGAGCAGGCATCTTTGGGATAGAGATGTTCCTAAGCAAAGCGGGGAATGTCCTGGTGAACGAAATCGCCCCCCGGCCTCATAATTCGGGGCACTATACCATAGAGGCCTGCGTCACTTCTCAATTCGAGCAGCACATTCGGGCGATTATGGAACTTCCGTTGGGCTCGACTGAACTGCTCACTCCAGCGGTAATGGTCAACATCCTCGGTGAGAAAGGCCATGAGGGGCCGGCAAGATTCCAGGGGATTCGAGAGGCTTTGCGCATCCCTGGAGCGAGTCTGCATCTGTATGGGAAAAGGGTTACCAGACCATTCCGCAAGATGGGACATGTAACAGTAGTGGATAAGGACGCCGAGAACGCTTTCGAGAAAGCCCAGAGGATAAAGACACTTCTGCGAGTGGTTTCCTCTGACGAGTCGAGAGTCAAGAGTCAAGAGTCGAGAGTCGGGGAGGGGCGGGGGACTCCAGACTCCAGACTCCAGACTCCAGACTCCAGACTCCAGACTCGTAAGATGGAGGCAAGGGTAGGAATCATCATGGGGAGCGAGTCCGACCTCCCGGTGATGGAAGAGGCGGGGAAACTGCTGGAGGAGTTCGGGATTGGCCACGAACTTACCATTGTCTCCGCCCACCGGACGCCGGAGAGGATGTTTCAATATGCTCGCAAAGCCGAGGGGAAGGGGATTGAAGTGATAATCGCCGGAGCCGGCGGAGCGGCTCATCTCCCTGGCATGGTAGCCTCGATAACCCCCCTTCCCGTAATCGGTGTGCCGATCGAGACAACCCCCTTGAAAGGGCTGGATTCCCTTTATTCCATCGTCCAGATGCCGGCAGGAGTCCCGGTGGCGACCGTGGGAATAAATAATGCCCGGAACGCCGCGATCCTGGCGGCACAGATTCTGGGGGTGAAGTATCCGCAGATCAGGGGGAAGGTGAAGGAGTATAAGCAGAAATTGCAGGAGAAAGTCGAGGAGATGGCGCGCCGGGTTGAGCAAGGAAAGGCCTAAATCTGTGAGGTTAATAACTTCTCCCACCGGGCGAACCTTTTGAATCTGTGCTTATGGATATAGAAAAGGGGCAAGAGGGAGTATGAACGAGGATCCGAGATCGGGGGGTAGCATCCCGGTGAACAGGGCGATAGAGGAATTTCTGTGCAATTCCTCTGCCTCGATGAGGGGAGATCTGGTGCGTTTTAGCATGAAGTGCGGGGAGCGTCCCTTCTTTACCCTGAGCACCGAGGAGATGAAAGATTTTGTGCGAGGAGCCAGGAAGGCCGCCGATCGCAAGAGGCGACTCGAGGCGCTGGAAGGATTTTTCAATTATGCCAAAGAGAGGGGATGGGTCATGGCGAATCCTATCGCTGACCTTATCAATAAGAAGGAGCCCCGGATAAAACCGGTATCTCCTTCCAAGAAACCTGTCTGGCTTTCCGCTGAAGGCCGCCAAAGACTGGAAGCTGAAATGGACGGACTCCGCAAAGAGAGGGAAAAGGCAATTGCAGAGGTGAAGAGGACCAGGGAGGACGGGGACCTCCGGGAGAACGCCCCCTACCATGCTGCCCGGGAAAGGCTCGCCT
>QLUL01000048.1 GCA_018725425.1 Chloroflexota bacterium | reverse complement strand
GTAATCCGGCGCAACAAGGAGGTAAAGAGTTGTCCCCGATTAGCCTGGCATGACTAATTATCCCAGAACCATCCCCTTTTGTGAAGGGTCTAAATCTAACCCTTCCAATAAACATATTATACGAGGAGGCAACCAAATGAAAATGATGGTACATACTAGCCAGCCAGAAGACGGGATTTCACGGTATATGTATGATGCAACCAGAAAAGACGGTGTTTCTACAGTCTATGAGAGGTTTGCTAAACAGCAACCTCAATGTGGCTTTGGAGCTATGGGTATTTGCTGCACATTGTGTGCCGACGGACCATGTCAGATTACTCGCAAAGCATCACATGGAGTATGTGGTGCAACAGCAGACCTGATTGTAGCAAGAAACCTTTTGCAGAAGTGCGCTCAAGGAACAGTCGCGAATGTTTATCATGCCAGAAATGTGGCTCGAACGCTGAAAGCGGTCGGTGAAGGCAGATCCGATTATGAGATAAAGGACGAGGTTAAGTTAAGAAATGTAGCAGGTAAACTTGGGTTAGATATTTCTGGGTCCACAAGTGAAATCGCAAGAGCTCTCGGCGAATTTTTCATTGCACAAATCAACAGCAATGACTATGAGCCGCTTAGATTAGTTGAGGCTATGGCACCAAAGAAAAGATTAGAAGTATGGAGAAAATTAGACATAATTCCCGGGGGGCCCAATTCTGAAGCGGCTACTTTATTGTCTAAGACGATGACCAACGTAAACAATGATGTGGTAGATTTGTTATTGCATGCTTTGAGACTCGGAATAGCCAATGAGTATGCGGGGTTGTTTGGCATAACAACACTACAAGAGATATTAATGGGAACCGCCAGCATCACCGAAGGAGAAGTAAATATCGGAGTCTTGGACCCGGAAACCGTCAACATTATGGCCCATGGACATCAGCCTCTCTTAGCCATTAAGGTCCTCGAGGTTGCTGGTAATCCTGAGTTAATTGAGGAAGCAAAACGAGTTGGTGCGAAGGGTATCAAAGTATATGGGTCTCTCTGTGAAGGGCAGCAGCTTCTGAACATATCCAACGAGTACAAGAATGTATTCAGTGGACAAATCGGAAACTGGATACAACAGGAATTCATCTTGGCCACAGGGGCCGTAGATGCGATGTTTTTCGATTATAATTGCGTTATGCCGACAATGGTAGAGATAGCGGAGAGATATCACACCAAGCTTATCTCAACGGATAAAGTTATAAGACAGGCTGGGGTGGAGAGATTGGAATTTGAACCGGATAACGCCTCCAATATAGCAGAGGGTATAGTTAATAAGGCTATAGAGGCTTTTACTCACCGGGGGAAAGTCAATATTCCTGCTCTAAAAATGACGGCCGTGGCAGGATTTACCACTGAGTCAGTAGTTGCTGCACTGGGAGGTTCAGTTAAGCCTTTAGTAGACGTTATTGTCAATGGCAGCGTAAAAGGTGTGGTAGCGATAGTGGGTTGTACCACGGTAAGAGAGTTTCAATCAGGTAAACATATCACAGGGTTAGTAGAAGAACTAATTAGAAGAGACATTCTAGTAATTGGGGCCGGATGCGTGTCAAGCACACTTGAGAACGCAGGCCTTATGCAGCTAGAGGCATCTGAAAAGGCAGGAGGTGGCCTTCAAAAGGTATGCCAATCATTAGGTGTTCCGCCATGTCTATCATATGGTAGCTGTACAGATATAGGCAAGATTGTAGATACGGTAGCGGCGATAGCCGCGGAGTTAGATGTTGATATTTCTCAACTTCCCGTCGCGGTTTCTGCGCCTGAATATCTGGAACAAAAGGCAGTAGCTGATGCATTTACAGCAGTTGCGATGGGTCTAATGATCCATCTTGCACCGGCACCACCTGTTTTGGGCAGCTCGCTCGTTACTAAGATTTTGACGCAGGATGTAGAGGCTCTAGTGGGTGGCAAAGTATTTGTCGAGTTAGACCCTATCAAAGCCGCGGATGGGATAGAAAAACACATTCTTGCTAAAAGAGAGGCTCTAAACATTTAGCACCCGACGCCGTGAGTACAAAATGACTTATGTGAGGAGGGATTATGAAAAGGCTATTTCTACATTTAGAAAGATGTGTAGGCTGTGAAAGGTGCGAGCTGGCCTGTATGGCAGCGCATTCTAAGACTGGCGATATCCTATTTTCGTCATTGGAAGTGCCTCATCCTAAAACACGGATATTTGTGGAATCGATCAACGGAAAGGCGGTCCCTCTGGTATGCCGCCATTGTGAAGAACCACCCTGTGTCGAGGCCTGTATGGCAGGATGCATGCAGAAGGACCCTGATAGAGGTATCGTACACAATATGGGACATGAACAGAAGTGTGTAGGCTGCTGGATGTGCATTATGGCTTCCCGACTTCCTACAAAAGAGGGGATTTGGGGCAAGCTCCAGATACGGAAATCGCTAAAACCTCAATGTAGTGCCTTGGCAAAACGTAGCTAATTTCCTAAAATGTAGGAAGTCGGGTGCTGGATGTGCATTATGGCTTGTCCGTATAGTGTGATAAACACCACGAAAGGAAATGCCGGGGAGGAATCCAGGGAGGAATTCGAGCAGGCACTAAAATGCGATCTCTGTCCTGAGCTTGAAGTCCCGGCCTGCGTGTCTGCCTGCCCTAACGAAGTATTGGAATTTAATGAGATCTTGAATTGAGGGAGGATTTACTTATGAGATACGTCATAATAGGAAACAGTGCTGCTGGCATATCGTGCGCCGAGAATTTGCGCAAATTGCATCCGTCTTCGAGAATTACCATCGTCTCCGATGAGAATGAGAGAGCTTACTCCAGATGTCTTATCTCCCGGTTTGTTGATGGCAGGCTCAAAAAAGAAGGTCTGTATTTTAAACCAAAGAGTTTTTATCGGGACTATGGCATCGAGATCTTGTTGGGCCATAAGATAATAGAGATAGAGCGAGAAAAATCCAGATTGCTTTACGAAAACAGCCAGGAGATTAGTTATGACAAGTTATTGATTGCTACCGGGAGCAGGGCTTTTCGTCCAGATATCGAGGGTTTAGATTTAGAAGGAGTTCATGAATTCCATTCAATGAATGATGCAGAGAACATCGTCTCCAGGTTGAAAGAGGTAAGCCAACTCCAGACCGTTGCATCATACAAAGAATCGTTGTTATAATGGAAAGGGAACTTTTTGACCCAAAATAGCGTTATATATTATGGAGGCTCTTTCAAAAGTGCCCATGATGTAGGCCGAGTTTGGGCTCGTATACAATATATTGTGTAACAGCATGATATCTTCGTAGTTAATAACTGATGTTACGCACTGAGTTTTTGCAGTTCAGCAAAACTTGATTTTAAGGCATGGATGTAGAGTTTTGCCCTCAAGGCAAAATGGTTGAGTTTATGCTTCAATTTGAGTTGTTCGAGCTTGAAGAAAGCATAAATTGAAGCAAAGAAATGGTTGGTTTGTGTTCTTACGGTTCTGGTTGGAGATTTTGCGAGAGCGGCATTGGACTTGACGGACTTATGGAAGATCTCAACTTCCCATCGTTTTTGATAGATCGTTATGACCTGGTCATAAGTCAGGTTGGTATCGCTGGAGACAAGATACAAAACACCACTGCTGCCGTCTTTGTTTTTAACGGATGTTCCATTTCGAGGGGCTCGCCAGATTCGGGAATACATGACTACATGATGGATTTCGTAAGGATTGAAAGGGCAATTTCGTATCTGGTTCGATGATTTTCACAGATACGTGCTAGAACATCCGTTTTAAAGACTTGTCTGGTCAGCACCAGGGGGAATTCCACCCCTTTGATATAGACAGACTGAACGGTGTTCGGCTCCAGTTCCAGTGAATCAATCCGAACAAACCGGCCTTGACGTTTGTCTTCCAAGCTCAGGGCAACCTTACGATTGGTCTTGAGTGCCATGATGAAATCCTTCTTCAGATCGAGTTTGATAAAGTCCATGTTCTCTCTGGAGGCAAACCAGTTGTCCGTAAGAACGTACTTATAAGCCAGTTGGTTTCTCTGACATGTTTTGAGCATATCACGCATGAGTTCGTTTTTGGTGACTTCGCTTTTGCGTTTTTCCTGGTGGGTTTTTAGGTCACAAAATTTGATGGTTTTGCGGATGATTTCAAAAGCGACAGGGATGCTCGCTCCCTCAGCATGATACAGACAGTTGAGAATGTTCACTCCTTTAACCGTTCGGTTCTTACTGTGGTCAAAGTGCCAGGTGATGATTTCGTTCTCATCTGTCCAGGGCTTCTCCTGAATGGTATCATCAATGATAAGAACCCCGTCTTAGGATTCGATGGAACGCACTGTGTGTTTGACCAGTAACCATAGTTCAGGGGAACCAAAATCAGAACCCGACAGAAAACGGGTGATTTGATCATGACTGACTGCGTTATCCAGGAGTGCCGAGAGGCCAGTCGCTGTCGTTTGACCAAAAGAACTCAGAAGATAGTCTGTATATAGCTCCAAAAAATGTTTATCCATAGCTCATTGAGAATATCACAACGAACTCTGAGAAGCAACTTCACAATCGCAGCTTATGGGATGCGTAACATCACTTAATAAAATGCAACCTTTTGGAAATAGCAGCGTTATAATAAATGGAGGGGGAGAATCCCCCTGATGATCTTGTAAAAATACCACTCGATGAGAAACAGTCTCAGCAATGGGATAGCATCCAAAACTTAACAGAGATTTAACACGCAATGTGCTATCATAAGATTAGTTGAGCAGTGGAGTATAACAAATTAAAAAAAGCAGGTGGAATATATGATACGGACAGAAAATTTAACAAAAGACTATAATGGGGTAAAAGCAGTAGATGGACTTAATCTGGAGGTAGAAGAGGGAGACATTTTCGGATTTCTTGGTCCAAATGGTGCCGGAAAAAGCACAACAATGCTGATGCTTGTCGGAATGATTGAACCTACACACGGCAAATGTTTTGTAAACGATATAGAAGTCTCAAAAGATCCGCTTAGTGTAAAAAATATCGTTGGATATTTACCCGAAGATATTGGATTCTACTCCAATATGACTGCAGAGGAAAATCTTGATTACTTTGCAAGGTTTTATAAAATTGAAAAAAGTGCGAGAAAGAAGAAGATAGAGGAGGTGCTTGAACTTGTTAATCTTGGAGGTGTGACAAAAAAAGCAGGTCAATTTTCTCGGGGTATGAATCAGAGACTTGGTATGGCTCAGGCACTCATAAACGACCCCAAGATACTGTTTTTGGATGAACCAACTGCAAACTTAGACCCCGAAAGCGTTTTTCAGTATCGAAACCTCGTAAAGCGATTATCTGATGAAGGAAAGACAATTTTCATAGTTTCCCATATTTTGCCTGAGGTAAGCAATGTTTGCAAAACAATAGGAATTATAAAGGAAGGTAAACTGATAGCAAAAGGTACGCTTGACGAGCTTAAAAAAGAATTCAGTGGCATTGGAGAAGATCAGAAACAGATGATAATCGAGGCATTTGATCCAATTCCAGATTTGACCCATAGTGATATCCTGAAGATTAAGTATAGTGAAGATCGAAAAAGAGTGGTTATAGAGTCCACCTCCGATATTAGAGAGGACATATCTGGAATTCTACTTGAAAAACACATACGTATGAAAGGCATGAAAATGCACGAGCCAACACTGGAGGAAGCATTCCTCTCCATTTATAAAGAGTAAAAAAGGAGTGATTTGATATGACAAGTAATAGGAACAGATTGACAAATATAGTACGAAAGGAGTTTATAGACCATATAAGGAGTGGTAAATTTATTATTGTATTCCTTATATTTCTTCTGCTATCTGCGTATTCACTTCACGGAGGAATTAATATGTATCACGATGCGCTTGATAGGTATAAGGAGCATATAGAAAGAATTGAAGATGCAGAAGATACAGGGATGCCGATGCCAGCGATACCACCAGGCGCAGTACACATAGAGGGCGGGTGGATACATGAGGGGTGGATGCCTGAAAGACCATCCGCACTCTATGCATTCATGTGGATGAGTGAGATAATGCCAGTGCTGGGAGCGATTCTTGCAGTAGTTATGGGTTTTGATCTTATATCTAAGGAGAGGCAGGATCGAACACTTAAAACACTGTTATCCCATCCAATATATCGTGATGAAATTATAAACGGGAAGGCAATAGGAGGAGTGCTTGTAATTATAGTCGCAATTGGTATGACTTTCGGAATTTCTCTTGCAATGCTTCTCATATCAGACATAGTTCCAACTATTGGTGAGTTTGTAAACATCGCATTATTTGGAATTATTTCTGTAATACTGCTGGTGTCATTTTTCTCAATTGGACTTATGGCATCGGTTCTATTTAAAAACAGTGGGAGTTCTATTATATTTGCCTTTGGCATCATACTTGTGATTGCACTTATTTTACCGGCCATTGGTCAGCCTGTTGCAGGAATGATAATTGGAGATCCTCCTGAGATACCTGAGGTGCCTATGTTCAGGATTGCCCCACCACCAATACAGGAGGGGGATGATCCACCACCCGAGGAGCCTGTATTTAAAATAGACCCACTTGTTGAAAAAGAATGGGAGGAATGGCACAGAGCGAACGAAGCGCATTGGGACAGGAAAATGCCAATAACTGAAGCATTTGCCATATTGAGTCCGGCGACACATTTTGGGGAAATCTCCGCAGAACTTGATATTGGCATGGGCGGCATGATGGGCATCATGATGGGCGGCGGGATGGTTGATGACATGCCAGTTGAAGACCCGGACATCTTTGATAAGCTCGGTGCAGTATGGATGAATATCCTGGCATTATTTGTTATACCAGCGATATTCTTCGCTATTGCATATACAAAATTTATGAAATTGGATATAAGATGATAGATAGGATTAAAAAAATTAAGAATATTGAACGAATGCCATTGCTGGTGTTTATAGTTTTGCTCATACTTTTAATGCAAAGTGTACCTGTTGCAGTGGCAGAGGAGCGAATTGTCGATATACGAAGTGATTTCCCTGGTCAAATGATTGAAGCAGGCAATACTGCTACATTCCCTATTACCATCACGAATCTTGCACCAACAACTGTAACCCATCGCATTCGATATTGGGCGTTTGGCGAAGCCCGTGATTGGGATATACGATTTGAGGCAATGGGGCGAAATATTCACAAGATATCAATTCCACCTGGGGAGTCTAGACCAGTTAATGTAATTGTTGAAACTCCAGGCGATGCCCCTATCGGAGAACATCGCATAGATATTAGTTTCTGGGACGGTAGTGTCACACTTTCTGTTTCTATTATAGAAACAGAGGTGCGAATTATCGATATACGGAGTGATTTCCCTGATCAAATGATTGAAGCAGGCGATACTGCTACGTTCTCTATTACCATCACCAATCCTAAAACAACAACTGCAGACCACCGCATTCAACATACGGCGTTTGGTGAAGCTGCTAACTGGGATATACGATTTGAGGCC
>QLUL01000047.1 GCA_018725425.1 Chloroflexota bacterium | reverse complement strand
TTAAACTCAAGGGCAGCACCAATGCTGCCTTCAGCAGATGTGGCAGTATAGCCATAAGAAGAAATGATGTGTTTTATAGTGACTGGTTCAATAACCTCAGGGTTATATTTTATGACCGCCTTGCTAAGGGTGAAGCTTACTAATGCCTCCTCAATGCCGCCGAGTCCCTTAAGGTGTCCCTCCAGTTTCCCGGCACAATCTTCACAGGTCATCCCTTTTATGGAAAAATCTATTTTACGTGCCATGAGCTTTACTTCTATGCCTACAAAGTGCTACCCAAATAACGCATTTAACTATGATTTGATCATAGTCAATAACATCTTAAACTGTCTGACGGCTTTTAATGCGTGCGGTTCGTTAGCCGGCATAATAATCATCTCGCCTTGCTTCAGATGAAACGGTTTACCAGAAATTTTAATTTCTACCTCTCCATCGAGAACCTGAATCAAAGCATCAAAAGGAGCAGTATGTTCGCTTAAACCCTGCCCCTGGTCAAATGCAAAGATAGTAACCGTCCCTGCCTGCTTGTCGATGATAGTTTTGCTAACAACCGCCGCCTTTTGATAATCCACCAAATCAACTACAGAATTCGGCTTCAGGTCACTATTCATTTTTTCTCCTCGTATAATATTTTTGGGGCTTCTTCAAATTTGGCAGCAAAGGACGATTCTGTAAAGAACGTACTGCGCTCTATTATTCTATCATACAAATTACCCACACGCATAGCGCCCATTTTTGCTTCGAAAACAGCCTTCAGCGGTCAGCTCCCAGATCCCCACCCTGCTGTCGGCTGTTGACTGTAGACTCGTTCGTTTTCATGATTCGATGGTGGGTAACTGCCCATGAGGGTTTACTCCGAAAAATAGACCTAGAAGACCGTCATTCCTTATAATCCACCCCCTTGCGGGAGGGGGCGAGGGGGGAGGGGTAACCTTCATGGACATTATCCACCCTCCCCTTAATCCCCTCCCATAAAGGGAGGGGAAACATACTTTTGCAAGAGTCTCTAAAGTTATTCTATTAAATGTGTTTGTCATTTGCAACACGTCTTCAAGAACCAATACGGCCATTCACTTTGATTGCAGCCAATACAATCGCTTCCAGGTGTGGATCATATTGTTTGAATACGCGCCGTATGGCCCGAATCCGTTTGCGCGCCACGCGGTTGCGCAGCACATTTAGAACAAATCGAACTGCGCCTGCAAGTCCCTCATCCCGAATCAAACGTTTGGGCCGGAGCAAATGCGCCGGCGCTTTCGATTCGGATTGCACCTCGAAACCATTTGCTTCCAGCAATGCCCGCCACTCCGGGGAAGTCAATGGCCGCGCCCCGACACGAAGCGCATTGGAGAGCGCGGTTTCGATCTCTTTTCTCAGTGCCCCATTGATATCGTCCGGGACCAGGCAGAGTTCGTGAATGCCGTAACGCCCGCCAAGTCTGAGAATGCGATTCGCTTCTTGTACAGTGCGGTGTTTAATCTGCTCCGACTGCATAGTTAACATCGCTTCGCCGTAGACGACCGTGGCTGACGTGGGCGGCAGGTCTGTTTCTTCGGCCGAGGCAACCAGACATTGCTGGTTTGAGCCGCTTAAATAGGTTCTGACTTTATCAGCGGCGGCTTGGTCAGGTTCCACAGCCGTGTATCTTACCGGATTCCTGCTCAGGGTCAGTTTGGCGGTCACCCCGAGACCGGGGGCAAATTCTACCACCATGTCTGACGATTGCACATCCAGCGCGTCCAACATTTTGTGCGTCAGCTCCAGCCCACCGGGCCTCAGAACGCGCTTACCCATGCGGGCCATCAGCCAATGGCCAGGCATTTTGTTCAGATCAAGTTCCCCGCCAGGCAAAGCTTGAGTTGCAACGGTTTTGTCATTCATTTTTCACCTCAACTTTCTATTAGTTTACAGGACATAAGCGGTCAATGCCGCGGTAACCACGTATCCGGATACCCAGACTTGGGGCGACAACACGCCGTCCGAAATGTGCATCAAGCACCCTCCTTTTCCAGAAGAACAGTGCGGTACCGATGAAACCCCAGACCACCGAATGATGGGTTTCAAGCCACAGGCGGTTTCCATCCACAGCATAACTTCCCCCGACTTCCGATGGACATCTATTCGAAAGAATGTCACTTCATCCTCCGCTGATAGATATCTAAGTGCAGTCACAACAAAGAAGCCACGTTTATTCCTTAATCTCAACTATCACTTCACAGCAGTCGGCCTCGGGGCGTAGTTTGCCCAGCCTGACTTGCAATTTGGGATTCACCACCTGAACCAGCGTGGTGAGTCCTTCCTCATGGGAAATGGGGCAGAAGTCCTTGGGAGTTAGTTCTAGCATCTTGCAGGCATTAAGGGTAGCGCACCAGCCCTTGTAGCAGGTTATGACCCTTTGGGGGGTATCCTCCGTCCGCTGCAGTTCCATAAGCTCAAACATCCCGGGGTAATGCCCCCCCACCACGGCATCGATAACGGCCATGCCCGCCCGGGCATCATTCCCAGTTATTCCCAACTGGGACAGGTTCTCCTTGAGCATGTCGGCCTTGCTGGCGAGGAGTTGGGCATGGATCCTCAGCGCCTCATCCTTACCGATCTTCTCTCCCACCGCCATGGTGTAGGCGATGAGATCGGCCCGACCTATGGTATAGACCTTTCTGAGAGTCTTTTCAGTGATTTCCATATTCTCTCTCCTTTTTTGATTTAAGCATCTTTGTTCACTACTATACACATAAATGCATATTTCCCATTGCGTCCTTGTTTGAACGTTTGTTGTCATGAATCCGCTTGGCGATAAAGTTGCACATCATCCCCTCGCGATCGTGCAGTGGTAGGTCCTCCAATCGGCCGCCGGCGACGAGGCGGCAGATTCGATTATCGAGCCGCAGCGCCTCGATTAGATCATGGGTGACATGCACTACGGTAACCCGATAGTCACCCAACAGCCGCTCGGTGATCGAGAGGAGGGCGTCCTTCAGCTCCACATCCAGGTTGCTGAACGGCTCATCGAGCAGCAGTATCTTCGGCTCGATCGCCAGTGCCCGGCCGATGGAGACCCGCTGCATCATCCCTCCGCTCAACTGATTGGGGTAATGATCCTCGAATCCTTGCAGCCCGAGCCGCTCCATCCACGTGCGCGCTTTCCTTCGTGCCTCTTCCTTAGAGACCCCTTGGGCGCGCATGGCGAGGCCGATATTGTCGGCGGCCGTGCGCCACAGAAGGAGGCGGGGATCCTGAAAGACGTAGCCGATCTTTCCGCTCCCCACCAGCACCTCACCGGCGTCTGGCCTGAGTGCACCGGTGATCAGTCGCAGGATCGTAGTCTTCCCCGCGCCAGAGGGGCCGATGATCCCCATGATCTGATCCTCTGTGATACGAAATGACAGGTCGGTCAGGACCCGCCGGCCGTTGAACGACTTGCTCACACCCTTAAACTCGATCATCTCTGCTCCTCCTTCCAGCGGGTGAGTTGTCTTCTCACCGGCGCAAGGAAGCCGAACTCCAACAGACCCATCAACACAAGGCAGACCAATATCCAGGCGAACATCTCCGGTGCATTGAGGAATCTTGATGCTCGGGAGAAGCCGTGGCCGATGCCGTCGTGGGCACCCAGCAGCTCGGCCAGTACCACTGCGCGTATCCCGACCCCGGTGGCAAGCGTCAGCCCGGCGAGGACCGCCGGCCCGATCGCCGGGAAATAGACCTGCGTCAGCAGCAGCCGTCTAGAAAACCTATAGACCTGCGCCATCTCGATGATCCGCTCATCGACGGAGACGATCCCCTCCACTGTGCTCACATAGATGAGTGGTGTGATGACCACGACGACGACGAAGATCACCTGCCTCGTCCCCATACCGAACCAGAGCATCGCCAGGACCGCGATGACAACAGCCGGTAGGGCCATGCCGGCCCACCGGAGCGGCTCAAGGAATGCGCGAAAGCGGGGCTTGAGCCCGGATATAATTCCCAGACCGAAGCCGATCGCTCCGGCGAGGGTCAGGCCGAGAATGAGCCGTTGCAGGGTGGCAAAGACCTCCCGAGTGACGACACCTTCCCGCACCAGACGCGCAAGTGTAATCAACGTGGCCTGCGGCGAGGCGACTATCACCTCGTGCATGACCATGCTCAGAATCTGCCACCCCGCCGTCACGACGACGACCCCGACTGCGAGGTAGATGGTGTTCAGGCGCGATCTCCCGCCGCGGCCAACCGTGCTTCTCTGCACAACTCTTCCTCTATCTACCGCGGCTGGCCGCGGCTGGTCTGTCTGATTACTCCAGGTCTGCACCCGGATAATAGAACCCGTCGTCCGGCAGGGCACCGCCGACGACCCCTGGCGAAAGCCCCATCAAAATGGTGAAGAACGCCTCCAGGTCCTCCCGTGCGTCGCGTGCCTGCACGTGGTCCCAGGTGATGTTGGCGAGCGACGCAGCGACCGGACCGGCTTTAAATCCGAGCGCAGGGAGGTGTTCCTCGGCCATCAGCCCTGCCTGCTCAGGGTTCTCCAGCATCCACTCCACCGCCAATCTGTACTGGCGGATGAACTCATCGATCACATCCGGTCGGTGCTGAATGCGAGAGAGCGCCACCGTGCCGGCGATCGGCGTCTTTATCTCTTCGCCCACCACCCGCGCCCACTCGGCATCAAACCTTATCGCTCGGTAGAGTCGTCTCGGCTGATCGCCTGTTTGCAACACAACCGTCGTTGCCAGTGGCTCGGCGATCACAGCATGCTCCACTACTCCGGCCAGCAGCAGTTGCGCCGCCTGCATTGGGTCGGCGACGTAGTTCAGATCGAAGTCGACGAGGGGATCGATCCCCTGCCGCTCACTGAGAATCTGCAGCATCAGATCGGGCATCGCCCCCTTGAACGGGACCGCGATCGTCTCACCACGCATATCGGCGAGGGTCTCCACCGCCGGATCAGAGCTTATCAGATAGAGAACGTTCCACACCGAGATATCGAGCAGCTGCACTCCCATCTCCTTGTTGTAGAAGATAGAGGCAAGGTTAGAGGGCATCGTCACAAAATCGCCCTGTCCGCCGGCGACAATCGCCTTGATCTGCGCCGGGTTCGCCCAGATCACCAGCTCGACCTCCTCAGCGACGGCCGCCAATCGGTTGTTCACCACCAGGTAGGCGGCCGGAATCGCCATCGGCCCGGGCGGGGCAACGAGGATCAGCTTCGGCAGACGCTCGGTCTCTGCCGCTGGAGCAGGGACGGCGCACCCGGCCTGGAGCGTCAGCATCAAAACCAGCGCCAGGGCAATTGAGACTGTTTTCGCTATTCTGTTTTTCATTTGGTTTTCTCCTTCTTTCTTAGATTTGAGCCTTCACTTCTGTGTATCCCCTAGAATCGCATTTCCTGTCACCCCCCTTTTCTAGCAATGGGACAACTCTCTGATCATCAATTCAAACCCCTGGCAAACTCGATTAGTTCCCTCCGGAACATGCTCAGGCTGGCGCTGCGCAGGAAATAGCAAGGCTTGCCCGTCAGTTTACAGATTCTCTTGCAATGGCGGCAGGCGTGGTGGCTATTTATATCTACCGGGCAAAATACGACATCCGCCTTATCCACCAGCTTTTCTATTTCCTGCTTCCCTTGCGCGTACTTGCCAGAATGGGCGAGAAAAATACCGCCCAGATGTTCTACCGTTTGTCTGTAGTGAGGCAGGAGACCTTCCAATCCTCCCACAAAAGCCACACTTTTGCCGTTGAGAGCGGGAGATTGGGTAATATCCTGCTCTCCCTCTATCCTGCCAATAGCTAGCGGTTTATCTTCGATACTGGCTTTTGAGCCTGCTAATCCCTCGTTTGATTCATTTACTACGCTATGTATTTGCTCTCTCTTTAGTAATTCCTCGTTCAAAGTCACGATTTCTCCGGTTAGAAGCTCTATTTCTTCCTTAAGGCTTTCAATTTGAGCAAGGGCTGATTCTCCACCCAGCTTCTCTAAATCATTCCCTAACCTTCCGCTTAACTGCCTCTGCTCCGCCAGAGCCAAAGCAAGGCTCGATTTATCTTGCTTAATTGCTTCCATCTCCGCTTTTAACTGTTCTCTCCTTTGCTCCGACCTCTGATGCCTTTTTTGAAGCTCTTCGCAAAGCCTCAGGGTGGCTTTTAGTTCGCCTACTGCATTTTCCGGCTTGCCATCGGGTAACATTCTGGAGAGATCATCGTAAAGCCTTAACGCCCGATGTTCCATAACGTGTATCGTGCTAAAGACCCGTGCCTCAATCCGGTCTATCTCTTGATGTTGATGCCGGATGGCAAGCCAGATGAGTGCCGGCAGAGGAACATCTTTAAGTTCGCCTCTCTCCTCAATAAGGCGGCTGATATCTTCTTGGCCCAGTCCTTGAACCATCCTGCGATAGGGCTCAAACATACTCTCCAGGGTCTTATCCAGGTATCTGGAAACACGATTAGGCTCAACACAAGCATGAACTAAGGTACCATGCCTCGCGGAGGCTACCGACAATCGCTTATTGTGCTCGAGTCCAAGCTTGTTAAAGATCTTGCCCTCTTCCCTCTCATCAAAGGCAAGGCCTAGAATTCTGCAAATAAGCGGAGGGTGAAATTCCCATAACCTTCTTTTTGATTTAATGGTCTTCGCGCAGCGGGCTCCAACATGGGTATGCACCGCCCCCGCACCATGGAAGTCGAGCTCAGACCCTTGAATAAGCCCCCTGTCAGTGGGATGCCCTGTGAGGTCTGCGCCACCATTAATTTGGGTGACCACTACCCTGGTTTCAGGTTCCATCTCAGTCAACCGGCTCATTTTCCGACCCCTTTCTTTTTAAAATTTAGCTTTGCTTTTGAAAATCCGCCGTTTGTGTTATAGTTAAAACGCGCCAGGGATGGATAAAGCTAGGCTACCGGATCGCAAATAAGCACGGTGCCTTCTCCCCTACACTGAGTGTGACCGGCCAAAGTCTGGACTCAGGGAGGGTGTAGCCTTCCCCTGGTGCTTTTATTTGCTTATCTCACCTACCTCTCCCTTTCATAGGCTAAAAACCGATGCCGATCGCCCCGGGGTCATCTCAGTGGTGTAACGATCAACCAAACCGACGTTTAGTTTATTTGCCTCCTTATTCATCGCTGGTCCGCCCCCTTAGGCGCTTATAGGCGCAACGTCGACGCTGACGGTGGTACTACATGTGCGACCTATTTGCAATAAGCTTGGCAAAAAAATTATCCCTTGCTCCGGCGACACATCGCCCAATTCGGGGCATTGAAACCCTGTCTCGATGACGCCGCGGTCTCTGGCGCAGCATAATATCCCCCCATTTGACCATCATCGGCCGGAGCGTTGCCTTCATCTATGCCTCCACCCACGCTTATGTAGCTGCTACCCATCATCCTCAGTGACAGTCACAATTACCCCAAACCAAGCAGACTTCCCAACTGATAAATTAGAGTAGCTGCTATCCAGGCAACTACGGTGGTGTAGAGCGCGGCAAAACCAGCCCATCTCCAGGAGTTAGTCTCGCTCCGGATGACTCCAATAGAGGCAACGCAAGGAATATAGAGCAGGCAAAAGACCATAAAAGCGAAGGCAACAAGTGGCGTCCAACCAAGCTGAGCAG
>QLUL01000046.1 GCA_018725425.1 Chloroflexota bacterium | reverse complement strand
GCGCAGTTGGCGAGGTTGCTACCCCTGGATCAGGTCATCGTTCTGGGAGATCGCAAGATGCCGACGGAGGAGAATCAACTGGCCTGGCTGCGGCTGGGGGTAGGTTACATTGGGCCAGTTACGATGCAAGACCATCACCGCCAAACCTTGCGAGAGTTGTTGGATGCGGGGCAGAGGTGGACGGAACTGCCCTACGTTGCCCAGCGGGACACCGGCAAAGAAGCAGAGCAGCGCACAATCTATCGGGGGGTGGGACACACAGTCACATTGACAGACCCCGACAGCGGTGACGAATACCCGGTGCGGCACCTGTACATCCATTCCAGCGCTTTGGCGAAGCGAGAAGCGAAGCGCCGCCAGGATGAGATGGCAGCTATTGAGGCGGAAATCCAACGCATTCAGGGTTTGGTCAACAAGTATGACTACAAAACGCCGGAAATTATCACCCGCCGTGTGCAGCAGAAGGCTTTCAAGAATCGACCTGCTCAACGCTACTTTGACATTCAGGTCGTGGGACACCTTGACCAACCCGAAGGACCCTTTGAATTGTTGTACACGGTGGATCACGAGAAGGCAATGCAGGACAGCGAGTTGGACGGTGTCTATCTGCTGGTGGCTGGCGGCCCGGCAGTGGCCCTGGATGACGCCAGCCTGTTGCAAGAGTGGAAGGGGCAGTACAAGGTCGAGCATTGCTTCCGCCTGATCAACCAACTCTTTCTGGTCGGGCCGATTTTCTTGAAGAACCCGCGTCGAATCGTCAGCTTGATCTTCTTGATTATGGTTGGTTGCCTGGTTGCGGGACTGATTGAGCGGCAGGTTCGCCGGGTGCTGGCCGAACGGCAAGAGCCAATCCATGGCTTGATGCCGGAGGGCCGAGATCATCTGCGGCCCACTGTGCGCCGAATTCTGAAAGCGTTTGCCCATTACAGCGTCGTCTACGCCCGGAGCGCTAACAGGAATCTGGTCAAGTCTCAGTTCGCCAGGTTGAATAGTGTCCAACAGCAGATCCTGAACGTGCTGAGGTTGCCCGCCCCGGCCGAACTGTTCGGCCAGCCTGCAACGGCTTGAGGGCCACCCAGGGTGAAGTGTATCTGTTGGCCACGGCGTCCTATGATTGAGCTTCAAGGTGTCCATTATGCTGTTTGATAGCCATTGAAACTTGTCAACAAGGCGGATCAGGGCAAACCAGATTCGATTGATGCACTGGTTCGGGCCAGTCGGCGGCTATGTTTGATCGTTGGTAACAGGTAAGTTTTTCCAAGAATTATGCTTGACAGGTTTAATGAAATGTGGTATATTGAACTTAGCTTTTGGAGAAACTAAACTATTACCGTTGAGACATCGTGTTGCCACAATGTGACTATATCATTACCGCAAAGTGCGGAATGCGAGCTTGAGAGAAGGGGAATGCAAAACGTCAGGCAGTATCCCGCGAATGCTAAATTGTAGACTGAAGAGAAAGCGAAGAGGCTTTCAGAACGATTATCAGGAGGATGAAAGTGAAGGAGAAATTCAGTCCAGTAGGAGAAAAGGAGATAACCCGTGCCATAGTGAGCGAGTTTGCCGCTCAGTTCACGGAATACGTGGAGAGTGACTGTATCATCGTTGGTGGCGGTCCGAGCGGACTCATGGCTGGCAGGAAGATCGCCGAAGCGGGAAAGAAGGTGCTCATCGTCGAGAGGAACAACTACCTCGGCGGCGGCTTCTGGATCGGCGGCTATCTGCTGAATAAGTTGACCATAAGACATCCGGCAGAAAGAGTCCTGGATGAGATTGGCATCCCGTATAAGCAAGTAACGCCGGGCTTATTTGTTGCCGACGGGCCCCATGCCTGCTCCAAACTTATTGCTTCAGCGTGCGACAGCGGGGTTGTCTTCGCCAACATGACGATCTTCGATGACCTGGTATTGAGGGAAGATAGTCGCGTTGCCGGAGTAGTGATCAACTGGACACCCGTCACGGCATTGCCCCGAGAGATAACCTGTGTCGATCCGGTGGCGCTCGAATCGAGGATAGTAATCGATGCCACTGGTCATGACGCTCAGGTCGTGAGGAAACTGGAGGAGCGGGGCTTAATCAAGACAAAGGGCTACGGCGCGATGTGGGTGGAACGGTCGGAAGACCTGATCATCGAGCACACCGGTGAGGTGCACCCGGGCCTGATTGTCACCGGCATGGCGGTTTCAACAGTGTATGGATTGCCCCGGATGGGGCCGACCTTCGGGGCGATGCTCTTATCGGGGGAGGTAGCAGCGGAGATTGCGCTTGAAAATCTGAAATGAAAGCCATCCGGGTAGATGCGGTTCTCCTCTACGACGAAGGCACGGCCGAACAACTGAATATAGAGGAGATCGCCGGGTACTTGAGGGATAAACTGAAGAGAGTGCCGGTGGAGGTGAGGGGTAATCCCCTTGCCTCTTGTCGGGAGAAGGACCCGGACTGGGCGAGAGCGCTCGCATCTATCAAGATTCAGGATGCAGGCAGAAAACTTGCCATCAGCGAGCCTCTCTATGGTGAGGTCCAGTATGAACAAAGGAGGATCCTGGGGAAAACCAGGGCCTTCGGAGTCCTTTACGACGGGTTTCATCTTCTGAGGATCTTTTCGGAACTTATACCCCGCGGGGAACGCGCCCCGGGGTTTGTTCATATCTTCCTCACCAACCGTCTGTTTGCCACCTGGGATGACGGCGACAGGAGGTACCATGCCCGGACAAGCGTGTATGGTCTTTCCTCCGTCATCTCTACCACCGGGATTGTAGAGGCACCAGCCAGACCGAGGGAGTACTACATCCTCAAGCGACAGTACGAGATGCTGGGGAAGGACCTGTTGGGGCTCAAGGAGAGATTCAAGGGGAGCTTCATCGATTACGAGGACACGCGCCTGACCGAGGTGGTGAAGGGCTATGTGATGCAGGCGGTTCTCTATTCCTTGACCGGCGACCCCTTTTGCGATGACAGGGGTTGCAGGCTGTATAACGCTCACTGGCAGGAGGAACTCATCTTTGCCCAACTGGAGAGTGGGTACGAGTTTTGTCTGCGGCATACGGGGCTGCTGCAATTGGTGGGCTGAAACGGCTGGGCAGGTCACCGCTATGCGGGTCAGTAATCGGCGGTCATCGGGTGCTTTCAACTACCACTGCGATCTTCATAGCTCCACTGGTGAATAGACCGAGATTGACCGGAAATAGCGATGGGGAGTGAGATGGATGCCTGACGAAACCAAGCGGAGGATAACCCTTCCGATCACCGGCATGACCTGTGCCTCCTGTGTGGCCGCAATCGAGAAGACCCTGACGAAGGTACCGGGGGTGGTATCAGTTCAGGTCAACCTGGCCACCGAGAAGGCAACCGTCGAATATCTGAGGGATGAAGCCGGCATGGGCGACTTCAGGCGGGCGGTAGAATCGGCGGGCTATTCAGTGGTTGGTGAGAGAGCAGAGGAGAAGGTTGATGAAGATCTGCTGAAAGTGCAAAAGGCGAGAAGGCGATTTCTCTCCGCCGCAATCCCCACCACGGTGATAATGACATTGATGATGCTCCATTACATGGTTGTGGCCATTCCCGGATATAACCTGATAATCGCCCTCCTGGGATTTCCGGTAGTATTTCTATCCGGCTGGCCCACCCATCGAGCCTCCTTTATGGCGATTCGCTATGGCCGGGCTAATATGGATGTCCTCATCTCGCTGGGCTCGGTTCCGGCTTACTTGATGGGACTGGCGGTGTTCATCCTGCCTGCCGCTTCCTTCATCGAAATGGGGGCATCAATCGTTACCTTCCACCTGCTGGGCAGATACCTGGAGGTGAGGGCCAAAGGTCAAGCCTCGCAGGCAATCAAGAAGCTACTACAATTGGGAGCCAAAACCGCCCATATCATGGTGGGTGATGAGGAGAAAGAGATCGCCATCGAAGAGGTAAAGCTGGGGGATATTATGCTCGTCCGACCGGGTGAGAAGATCCCCACCGACGGAGTGATAGTAGAGGGGAAAAGCGCCATTGATGAATCTATGGCGACTGGCGAATCAATGCCGGTGCTCAAAAAAGTGGGCGATGAGGCGATCGGCGCAACGATAAACCAGCAAGGCCTGTTAAAGGTAAAGGCCACCAGGGTAGGCAAGGATACTTTTCTCTCTCAGGTGATCAAGCTGGTCGAGGAATGCCAGGGCTCGAAGATCCCCATCCAGGAGTTTGCCGATCGGATAACGGGCTACATGGTGCCCGCGGTACTCGGAATATCCCTGGCAACCATTGTCGCCTGGCTGGTCTTTCCCGGATTTTTTATGAACATCATCACCTGGGGTGCGACCTTTCTTCCCTGGATAAATCCCGAATTGGGGACGGTTACGCTGGCCATCTTCGCCGGCATCGCCGTGCTGGTCATCTCCTGCCCCTGTGCGCTGGGGCTGGGTACCCCCACAGCCTTAATGGTGAGCAGTGGAATGGGCGCTGATCACGGTGTCTTGATCCGTCATGGAGAGGCGATTCAGACGATGAAGGACGTTCACACTATTGTTTTTGACAAGACGGGAACTATTACCAGAGGCAAGCCAGGGGTGACCGATATCCTCAGCAACCCGCAGTTTAAGGAAGAGGATCTTCTTCATCTTGCAGCCAGCCTGGAGCAGGGTTCGGAGCACCCCCTGGGGCAGGCCGTGATCCGAGAAGCCACGCAAAGGGGCAATGTCCTGGCTAATGTGGAGAGCTTTGAATCCATTACCGGTAAAGGAGTCAAAGGCAGGGTGGATGGTAAGGAAATCCTGGTAGGAAATCAGAGGTTGATGAGCGACTATCGACTAGATTTCAGTCAATTTATGGATAGGTTGGACAGGCTGGAAGACGAAGCCAAGACCGCTATGCTGGTAGCGGTGGATAGCAAGATAGCCGGCATCATTGCTGTGGCCGATACCTTAAAAGAAGACTCGATTCAAGCCATCGCCGAATTGAAGGAGATGGGTCTGGAGACGGCGATGATCACCGGGGATAACCGCAGGACCGCTGAGGCAATTGCCAGGAAAGTCGGAATAACCCGGGTATTGGCCGAGGTCTTGCCCCAGGATAAGGTAGCCGAGATCCAGCGCCTGCAGGATACGGTCGGGCTGGTAGCGATGGTTGGCGATGGGATCAACGATGCTCCAGCTCTTACCCAGGCCAATGTGGGAATAGCGATCGGCACGGGAACCGACATCGCCATTGAATCATCCGATATAACCCTGGTGCGAGGGGATTTAAGCTCGGTGGTTACCGCGGTGAAGCTCTCTCGGGCTACCTTCCAGAAGATCAAGCAGAACTACTTCTGGGCCTGGTTCTACAATGGGCTGGCCATCCCCCTGGCGGCCGTCGGGCTGCTGCATGCGATGATCGGGGTGGCGGCGATGGCCATGAGCTCGGTTAACGTGATCACCAACTCCCTGCGGCTGAGGAAGGCGAAGATCGAACCTCAATTCGTCAGGGATAATAACTCTCGAAAACTTACTCTCCCTGACCCCCTGTCTACTGATCCCCGTGAATAGTGCTTTTACAAAGATGACAGAGGGTGCTATATTTTATCTATCCCCTCCTACCCGAGGGGATATCGCAAGACTGAAGGAGGAGTGATGCATGAGAAGACGCATCAGGAAGTGGCGGAGAGATTGAGCAAAGTTGAAGGCCACCTGAGGGCCGTCAGGCGAATGGTGGAGAATGATAGAGACTGTCCCGAGGTTCTCTTGCAGATCTCGGCCGTCCGCGCCGCCCTGGACCAGATAGGAAGGATTATTCTCGAGGATCACCTGGACACCTGTATCGTGGCGGCCATCGAAGAGGGATCGGGAGAGAAGACAATCGCCAAACTGAAAGAATCCCTGGCGAGGTTTCTCCATTGAAAGGGGCTAAATTGTAAGGAGGTAATCAGAATCCTATCGAATCATATCATGGATAAAGGGGTTAAGTCTATCACTACCAAACTCCTCTGTGAAGAGAATAACTCAGATAAGCCTATAATTCAAAATCAATAAGGCGAAAGCCCGATTTAAACGAGAAGAGAGATGCCTAGCATCGCGGTCTACCGGACGATCAACGAGAGCAATGATCGCACCCAATACAAGGGGA
The DNA here is from genome assembly GCA_018725425.1 of Chloroflexota bacterium. GTDB lineage: Bacteria > Chloroflexota > Dehalococcoidia > SZUA-161 > SpSt-899 > BS503. The sequence goes on along the minus strand of QLUL01000046.1, from coordinate 1,501 downwards.
TGCTCAAAATATAGCAGCGATGACGAGATCATTGACGTTAGTATTGGTGGGACCGGTAACGATCAGATCGCCGGTCCGCCGCAGCAAGTTATAGGAGTCGTTATTGTCCAGATGCTTTATGGGATCCAAACCCCTCTCCCTGGCCCGATCTACAGTATAGCCATCGACCAGTCCCCCGGCTCCGTCCGTCGGCCCGTCGGTGCCGTCGGTGGCCAGGCTGGCGATCACTATATTTTCTAATCCCCCAATGGCGATCGCTGCCGAGAGGGCCAATTCCTGATTCCGCCCGCCCTTGCCCCCGCCTCTCACGGTGACCGTGGTCTCTCCACCACCCACTACGAGGGCCTTCCTGCAGACTGGGTGGCCGGATTCTAATATCTCCCTGGCGATGGCGGCGAAGAGCTTGCCCACTTCGCGCGCCTCCCCTTCGAGAAATGTAGAGAGGAGCATGGGGTTGAATCCGCGTTCTCTGGCCCTTTCAATCGCGGCCTCCACGGCGAGTCGATTATTGCCGATGACAAAATTATGAACCCGGGAGAAGATTGGGTCTCCCTCCTTCGGAGTCTCGGAAATATCCCCTGCTATTCCCCTCGTGATGCGCTCTTTGAGCTTTGGAACTTCGTCCCATAAATCATATCGCTGCAAAACACGCTGCGCATCGGCGAACGTCGTGGGATCGGGGACGGTCGGCCCCGAGGCGATCGTGGAGAGAGAATCGCCCACCACATCGGATAAGATAATTGAGACCAACTCTGCGGGGTAGACCATCCGCACCAACTGCCCGCCCTTCACCGAGCAGATATGCTTGCGCACCGTGTTCAACTCATCGATCGTCGCCCCTGCTTTAAGCAGCAGGTCGGTCACCCTGCCCATCTCTTCGAGGCCGATCCCCGGTGCGGGTAGCGGTAGGAGCGCCGAGCCGCCGCCAGAAAGGAGGCAGATCACCAGATCGCCTTCAGCAGCGATTGAGAGCAACCTCTGTATCTCCTCCATCCCCCGAACCCCGTTGCGATCGGGAATCGGGTGGCCGGCCTCATTGATCTTTATTATTTCGGTTTCCGCGGTGTAGCCGTATTTGGTGTTCACCATTCCGGCAGTGATATTTTTCCCCAGAATCTCCTCGATAGCCGGCACCAGTGCCCCGCTCGCTTTCCCCCCACCGATGACGAAGATCTTTTGATGCCTCTTCAGATCGTAGGTTCTCTGACCGATGATCAGTTGGTCCCTCTCAAGACGGACGTGGCATTTGATCAGCTTCGCCGGATCGACAGCCTCGAGGGCCGCGGCGAGGATCTCCAAGACATCAGCCCGCTCCCGTTGCATCCGCTCGTCCCGCAACAATTCCGCTCTATTAAAATCAGCACGGCCCTTCATCCTGCTATAGCCTATCAGATTCTTTGCCTTTTTGCAGACCGGTGATCGTTGATTGCTGATCGCTAGATATAGAGACTCTTGCCTCCGCTTCCCGCCTGGTCGATCAGCTCGATCACCGTGGCCTTGA
>QLUL01000045.1 GCA_018725425.1 Chloroflexota bacterium | reverse complement strand
TCGGTCAGCTAACTGTCGAGGTAGCCGAATGGGGCATACTGAATCTTCTGATGTTGGCGGCTCTCTTAAGCATAAATCTGGGGATTGTCAACCTCCTCCCGATTCCGGCGCTGGATGGTGGCCGGATTGTTTTCGTTCTTCTGGAGCTGCTGCGGAGAGGGAAGCGTGTCTCTCCCAGGGTTGAAAATATTGTACACACGATCGGGTTTGCCCTTCTCCTTGCTTTGATCGTGGTAATCAGCTATCACGATATCCTCCGCATCTTCCGAGGTGAGGGTTTCCTTCCCTAGCGAAAGCAATCAGCAGCCAGCTTTCAGCTATCAGCCCCAGATCATCACTGGGAAATCGAGCACTGAAGGATTACCGAAGGATTACCGGATGAAGGATTTCAAAGTAGAAGTATGGAAGAAGGCTCATCAGTTAACTCTGGAGGTCTACAAGGCTACCAGGGCGTTTCCACGGGACGAGTTGTACGGACTGACAAGCCAAATTAAACGTTCTTGTTCTTCTATTCCCGCCAACATTGCGGAGGGATGTGGCAGAAGCGGGGATGCCGAGTTAGCTCGCTTTCTTCAGATTGCGATGGGTTCCGCAAGCGAGCTTGAATATCATATTCTACTTGCTCACGATCTCATCTTACTCAAGGACTCGGCCTATGAACGTATTACTACTGATGTGACTGCGGCAAAACGCATGCTTGCGGCATTCATCAAAAAGCTGAATGCTGACCGCTGATAGCCGAGTGCTTTCGTAAAATGATCCGACGCCGAGCCTCCCGGACCATCCATGTTGGCAGCGTCACCGTTGGGGGTGCCGCCAGGGTGATTGTCCAGTCGATGACCAGGACGGACACCCGCGATGTCCGGGCAACCATCGCTCAGATCGAGCGGCTGGCCGACTCTGGGTGCGAGATTGTGAGACTGGCGGTGCCGGATAACGAGGCCGCCGCGGCGCTGGGCGAGATAAAGCGCCGCGTCCCGATTCCCCTCATCGCCGATATTCACTTCGACTATCGCCTGGCACTAGCCGCTATGAGGGAAAACATTGATCAGGTCAGATTCAACCCGGGGAACATCCGGCAACCGCAGGATATCGCTGCCATAGTTCACCTGGCTAAAGAAAGGTCGATACCCCTTCGCATCGGAATCAATGCCGGAAGCTTGCCCAGGGGGAGGGAGCGAGGGAGTCCAGTTGACGGGCAAGATGCCCGTCCTACCAGACTCTGGACTCTCGACTCGAAAGGGGGGAGCGAGGGACTCCAGTTGACGGGCAAGATGCCCGTCCTATCAGACTCTGGACTCTCGACTGGCAATGGGGGACTCCAGACTCCCGACTCCCGACTCTCGACCGAACTCCGCCCTCTGGCATCTCGAATGGTCGAGACCGCTCTAGAGCAGATTCGCTTCATCGAAAATCTTGACTTCGACCTCATCGAGGTCTCGCTCAAGGCATCCAGCGTGCTTGCCACCATCGAGGCAAACAAGGCCGTCGCCGAAATGATGCCCTATCCGATACATCTGGGAATCACCGAGGCCGGACTCCCCAAATCGGGTGCTATCCGCAGCGCGGTCGGACTGGGCGTGCTTTTGCATCTCGGGATCGGGGATAGCCTCCGCATCTCACTCACCACCCCCGACCCGTGTGAGGAGGTCTTCGTTGCCTACCAGATTCTGAAGTCGCTGGACTTGCGGCAGCGAGGGCCGACGCTGGTCAGTTGCCCCACCTGCGGCAGGTGCGAGGTCGAGGGTTTTTACGAGCTGGCCGGTGTGGTGGAAGAGCGCCTCTCGTTAATACAAAAGTCGATCACGGTGGCGGTGATGGGGTGTGTGGTCAACGGCCCCGGCGAGGCCAGAGATGCCGATGTGGGCCTGGCCTGTAGCAAGGGGCGGGGGGTGATCTTCAAAAAGGGCAAAAAGATACGCACTGTGGAGGAAGCGGACTTCTTGAATGCCCTCATGGCCGAGGTGGAGGATTTTGTTGTAAAAAGCTGGACTATCTGATAAACTCTTTGCAGGTCATTATGTAAGAGAACAGATGGGGAAACTCAGAATCGAGATGGAGAAGATGAGGGCAGATATTGTCAAATGGATGTTTATCTTTTGGGTAGGTCAAATAGCGGTGCTTTCGGGCATTATTTTTGCAATGCTCAGGTTTTTTTAAGAACCCTTTTCGGTAAGCTAGAATGCAAGAAATTTGACTTCCGGAAGGAAGTTGTGGTAGACTTTTAGTGACTCAATGCGATCGTGTAGACCAATGCGAAGAAATCTATACTTGTATCTGACTCTGGCCTGTTTTGTCGCTATCATAGGCATATTTGTTGTTGATGGCTATATGGGTATCTATGATACTCTCCATATAACTACCGACGGACAGAGACAGAGAATAGAGCCTGACCACTGGCCGCGGCAGGACTGGGTCTGGGTGTCAACTTGGGTAACCTGGGGCGATAAGGCATTCTTCCGCTATGAAGTGGACAATCGCTGGTTTTCAGCCTATACGGCGGATATTGAAGTATCGGTGTGGCGCGGTCAGGAAAAGGTGCTCGATTTAATAGCGCAGCAAATATCAGTACTTGCCTTTGACGAAGGACAAGTGGAATGGGTAATAGATACCACCGAGCTTCTCCCCAGCGATGTCCCTCCCGAACAAAGATATGACTACACCCTGATCATAAAGAGAGCGGAGATAGAGCGGGAGATAATCGTGCATATAAACCCTCCTGCCAATCCACCAGACCGACCGGTGCCGCCCAGATAACTCTAGTCCCTTAAATCTAAAGTCTTGCGCAAAATGGAAAAAACTTGAAATCACAAATCCCAAGCACCAATTTCCAAACAAATTCCAATGACCAATGACAAAACAGCTATCAGCACTCAGCTACCGGAATACAAAGGAATTCAGGCTTTAGCCCTTCACTGAGCAAATGAAACCCTGAAGGGTTAATTCCGGGGCTGAGAGCAAACGGCTGAACGCCCATGGAGTTTGATTATTGAGATTTGGGTATTATTTGAAAATTGAGATTTGGTCATTGGAATTTCCCGGAGTGCTTTTTGGTTCCGGCTTGTCTGGGTTAGGAGCTTAAAGATATGAAGCTAGAGTATGTATTATTTGGTTTTGGGCTTCTGTTCTGCTTGGTGGGTATCGGCTATCTGGCAGTAGAATATGTGAGGTACCTGTCCGAAGTAGGAAGACTAATTTCTCTACTGCTGACTGTAGGTATGTTTGGCTTCCTGGGCAAGTATTTTGAGGGTCTAGGGTGGTAGATAGATGATGATAGCGGTAGCAGTACTAGCCTCGTTAGCCTTCGTTGGCTGGCTTATCTACCGAGCGGTAAAGAGGAAGCCATTTAAAGCCTATGTAGTTAGCTACGGTGTGGCCTGTGTAGCTGGCGTCTTTACCTATGCCTTTTTTCTGAACATGGATATACCACAGCTAGTCAAGATAGTGGCGAGTATCTTTCTGGGGATGGCTTTGATAGTTCTGGCTGCCTATCTTCAGCGTCGCCGCCAATTGGGTGGGCTATGAATGAGTATTGTGTCCCCAGATTTACACATTAGATCGGCGGCCTCTGCTTATGCCACCCGGTAGCCTGCTCGTAGGCAAAGGCGATTCGCAGTATCATCTCCTCCGCGAATGGCTTCGCCAATATCTGCATTCCCACAGGAAGCCCGTTCACGAAGCCGGCGGGTATTGAGATTCCCGGAATGCCGGCAATGTTTATGGGAAGGGTGCAGACGTCGCTTAAGTACATCTGCAGAGGATCTTCCACCTTCTCCCCGATCTTGAATGGTACGGTGGGGGAGGTGGGGGTGATAAGGGCATCGAAACGCTCAAATGCCTGGTTGAACTCCTGCCGTATCAGCGTGCGAACCTTCTGCGCCTTGAGATAGTAGGCATCGTAGTAGCCGGATGATAGAGCGTGAGTCCCCAGCATGATGCGCCGTTTTACCTCAATTCCAAAGCCGTATTGGCGGGTCTTCTCCAGGGCATCCCACATGTTCTCGGCATCTTGTACGGAAAAGCCGTATTTTACGCCGTCGTAACGGGCAAGGTTTGCCGAGGCTTCGGAGGGGGCGATGATATAATAGGCCGACAGGGCATATTTCATGCTGGGAAGTGATACCTCCTCTATAGTGGCTCCCATTTCTTCGAGCCTGGAAATGGCGGTTTGGATCACCTGCTTTACTCCTGCCTCCATGCCTTCGACGAAGTATTCTTTGGGAATACCCAGGCGCAGCCCCTTGATCTCGGGGATGAGCGATCGGGTGTAGTCGGGGGTGGGGTGGGGAACAGAGGTGGCATCCCTCGGATCGTGGCCAGCGATAGCGTTCATGACCAGGGCGGCGTCGGTGACATCTCTGGCGAGGGGACCAATCTGGTCGAGGGAGCTGGCAAAGGCAACGAGCCCATAGCGGCTAACCCGGCCATAAGTCGGCTTGAGGCCTACGACGCTGCAGAAGCCCGCCGGCTGGCGGACGCTGCCTCCGGTGTCGGAACCCAGGGCATAGACGGCCTCTCCGGCGGCCACACCTGCCGCTGGTCCCCCACTCGACCCCCCAGGAACGCGCTCCGTGTCCCACGGGTTTCGGGTAGGGCCGAAGGTGGAGTACTCGTTGGATGACCCCATGGCGAATTCGTCCATATTCCCCTTACCTACGAGCACTATGTCGTGGGAATTCAATTTCTCCATTACCGTGGCATCGTAAGGGGGGACGAAATTCCGGAGCATCTGCGAAGAACAGGTGGTGAGAATCCCTCTGGTGCAGATGTTGTCTTTGATTATTACCGGTATACCCGTCAGCGGGGTGGCGTCACCGCTGCTGAGTCGGGAATCTGCTTTTTCGGCCTGGCTGAGGGCCAGGTTCTCAGTCACGGTGACGAAGGCGTGGAGCTTGCCCTCGACCGATGAAACGCGATCGAGCACCGCTCTGGTTAGCTCAACCGACGAAATCCGGCGGCTTTTCAGCAGATGGCTTGCTTCAGCAATGGTGAGGTCGTATGGATTCATAACGGGTTCAAAGTTCAACGTTGAACCTCAATTATACTGGAGAACGGATGTTTTCGCAAGACACAAACCCCATCTTGACCCGTACTGATTGACAAAGGGGTGCTGAATTCTGTAGAATTATCGCTGGAAAGGAGGAAAAATGCCACAGATACCCCATATGATCGAAACCTGGCAGATGGTGAGGCCATGGGGCAAGGACAAGGAAACCGTTGTTGAGGGGAAGTTCGAGAAAGTCAGCCTTTCGGTGCCGGAACTCGGGGCAGGTGAAGTGCTGGTGGAGATAGCCGGGTGCGGTGTCTGCCACACCGATCTGGGTTATTTCTTCGATGGTGTGCCTACGGTGAACAAGCCTCCCCTTACTCTAGGACACGAGATCAGTGGCACGGTGGTGGCCGCCGGTGAGGGGGCGGGGGGCTGGGTGGGTCGGGAGGTCATCATCCCCGCAGTGATGCCCTGCCGGAAATGCTACATCTGCAAGACAGGCAGGGGAAATCGCTGCCTGAATTAGAAGATGCCGGGGAACAGCCTGGGCGTATATGGTGGCTTCTCCACTCATATTCCAGTGCCCGTCATCGACCTCTGCGATGTTGGGGCTCACGGTGACTTCCCGCTTTCCTGCCTGGCAGTTATCGCCGATGCGGTGACTACCCCTTTTCAGGCCTGCAAGCGAGCTAATCTGCAGCCGGGAGATAAGGTTATCGTCCTTGGCTGCGCCGGCGGGGTTGGCACGCATGTCACCCAGATGACTAAAGCGCTGGGGGCTCAGGTGGTAATCGGAATTGACATAGTCCCGGAGAAGCTGAAAAGAGCGCTTGAGTTCGGGGCGGACTTCGTCATCAACTCGAAGAACAAGGAACCTCGGGATGTACGCCAGGAGTTTCGCACTATTTGTCAGGAGAACGGGCTTGAAGCCGGCTATGGATGGAAGATATTTGAAGTCACCGGAACGAGGGGCGGGCAGGAGACAGCTCTGGAGTTACTGTCATTTATTGGCAAGCTGATCCTGATCGGCTTCGGGACGCAGAAAAATGAGTATAGCCTGTCCAGGTTGATGGCCTTCGATGCGGAGATAATCGGCACCTGGGGTTGTTTGCCGGAGTATTATCCTGTGGTTCTGGACATGGTTTTGAAGAGGAAGATCCAGATCGAGCCCTTTGTGGAGGCCAGGCCGATGAGCCAGATCGCCCAGGTCTTCGACGAAGTACACCGGGCAGGTTCTCCCCCCCGGAGGATCGTGCTTACCCCTGATTTCTAAAGAATAAAAAGAAAGGAAGATTCATGACTGAAGGTAAAGAGACTGCTGAGGAGAAATTCAGGGCAAAGCTGGAGAAGTATGGCTATGACTGGGAGAGGCACCGGAGGCATTTTCGCGGCCGACCGGTGGAGGAATTTGATTTCAGGGAGATCATTTACCAAAAAGATTACGACAAGTGGGTGGCTACGATTACCTTCAACCGGCCTAAGAGATACAATGCCTACACCGGCACCGAGTTAGTTGAGATATGTGAAGCCCTTCACGATTCGCTGGTGGACGACGGAGTAGCGGTGCTGGTGATCACCGGGGCCGGCGACAGGGCCTTTTGCACCGGCGGAGATGCGGCTACCTACTCGGTGATTTATCCCGAGAGACCCCACGAGTTCTATCACTGGTGGGAGTATTACGAGCGAATGCTCTATCTCATCAGAACCCTGGGCAAGCCGGTCATCGCCCGAATAAACGGGGTGGTCGCCGGAGGGGGGAATGAGATCAACCTCGCCTGTGATATTTCCATTGCTGCGGAGCATGCGCGCTTCGTTCAACCGGGGACGAGGGTGGGTAGCGTATCCGCCGGCGGCGCCAGCCAGTGGCTGCCTTTGGTCATCGGCGACAAGCGGACCCGCTGGATGCTGATGACCGGAGACGAGATAGATGCCCGGACAGCCTTAGACTGGGGACTGGTAAATGTAGTGGTCCCTTACGACCAGCTTGATGAGGCAGTGGATAGTGCGCGGCAGAAATTGGTGGAAAAGTTCCCCGACTGTCTGCGGTACACCAAGGTTCAGTGCAATTTCTGGGGGGATTTAGCCTGGACCACTATGCAACACGCTCGGGATTGGCTCAGTGTGCATTATGCCACCGGGGAGCCTATCGAGGGATTCGACGCCTTCCTGGAGAAGAGAAAGGTTGACTTTACCGGTATAAGAGAGATGTCCAGGCGAGGGTCGAGCCATTCCCTTTATCCTTACGGGGCGCCTTTAAAGACCTGTCTCCAGTGCGGAGCCAAATATCTGCCTCAGGCGTTTGAATTCTGCGGTAAGTGCGGGGCTAAACTTGAAGGATGATAGCGAAGCGCCCGGCCACGCTGACCGGGAAAGAAAGGTTGACCCGGCTGAATACAGCAGTGTGCTCGGCTTCTACAAGGAGCGCCGGCGCGATGAGGTGGTCCTGGAGGTGAAGAAGGAGGGAGGCTCCTATTTTGTGGAGATTCCTTCCCATCTCCGAAACCGGCTGGAGCTCGTGGTCGGCAGCCGCTTGCGGGGCTTCGTCCATCAGATCCGGAGAAGGGAACGAGTATCGAGTATTGAGTATGGAGCATCGAGGAGGGAGAAGGGGGAAGGAGGGCCT
>QLUL01000044.1 GCA_018725425.1 Chloroflexota bacterium | reverse complement strand
ATGGAGTATATCTTGTCCTCGCGAAGGCGGGGAATGGTGGTGACGTCAGCACCCCCGGTTCGTAGCAAAGGGGGCTACCTGAGTAGTTACGCTATGACAATGAAGGCTATATGAATACTGGAATTCAGCGGAGTAGCACCACGCCCTTGAGGGCCTGGACGACCACCAGCCCGGTGGGCAAGACGACCCAGGGGAAAGAGCAGCCAGCTAAGAACATGCCTCTGATTATGGCCGCTCATGAAGTCGCCTATGTAGCCACGGCCACTGTTGCCTACTTAGAAGACTATGCCAAAAAACTTACCAGGGCCATGGAAATCAAAGGTGGCCTGGCTTATATACATCTGCATTCACCCTGCGTCGTCGGCTGGAGGGCACCATCAGAGAGTGCCATCAATATTTGTCGGCTTGCCGTAGAAACCAATTACTTCCCCCTGTGGGAGTATGAAGGGGGGGAATACCGTTTTACGCACACTGTGGACGGACCAAAGCCCATGACGGAATATGTTAAGCTCATGCAGAAGTTCTCTCACCTGGATGAAGCGGGTATTGCGGAGCTTCAGCAATTAGTGAACAGTCGCTTTGACACCATAAGATCGCTCACTGAGATTACGCAAAGACACTGATTCCCGAGCACCGAACAGACCCAGATAACGAGACTTAAATCGGCTGTGTAATTACTGTCCCGGCGATTCTCCCCTCGACGGCCTCAATCAGCGCATGGGGCACCCGCCCATCGGTAATCTGAACTACAGAAGTCGTTTTCAGAGCAGTCATGGCCGCCTCTGCTTTGGGGATCATCCCGCCGGCGATCACCCCGGAGGCCAGTAAGGATCTCACCTCATGAGTGGTAAGCTTGCGAAGCAACTTACCATGACTATCGCGGATGCCTTCTACATCGGTTAGGAAGATGAGACTTTGCGCGCTCATGGCGGCCGCAAGCTCGCCGGCGATCTCGTCGCCGTTAATATTAAGGTAAGGGACATTGGCCGTCTCGTCTGAGGACCTGGCGCACGGGGGAGCGATGAGGGGAATAAAGCCGGCAGCCAGTATGGCTTCCAGTGCTTGAGTATTGACCTTGACTATCCGGCCGACATATCCCAGTCGAGCGTCCTCTATTTTCCCCTCGATCAGATTGCCATCGACCCCGGTGATGCCGATGGCTCGCCCTCCGAGGGAGTTGATGGCCGCTACAAGCTCGGTGTTCACCAATCCACCCAGCACCGCCGCCGCCATCTCGAGCGACCTTTCATCGGTCACTCGAAGGCCGCCGATGAAGCTGGTGGGAATGTCGTGTCGCTCCAGCCACTGGGTAAGCCTGTTACCGCCGCCGTGCACCACCACCAGAAGCAGTCCCCGCTTCTGAAGGTTTACCAGGTCCTCAATCGTGGTATCGTGAGTGCCCAGGGTGCTGCCCCCGATCTTGATTACGATAGGTTTTTTCGTTTCCATCCCCATTTTTCCCCGAAATCACGTGGTGTAACTACCGTTAATGGCGATATACTCCTCCGTGAGGTCGCATCCCCAGGCGGTAGCGTGCCCCTTACCCAGGTTGAGACATAGTCGGAAACGGACTTCGTCCCGATTCAGCATCGCTATGGCCTCGTCTTTATCGAAGGGTAAAGCGACCCCCATTCTTACAAGGCAGAGATGATCCAGATATAGGTCTATCCTGGATTGCACCACCTCGGCCCCACTCCGCCCCGCCGCTGCCACCACCCTCCCCCAGTTAGGGTCGGCACCATGCACCGCCGTTTTCACCAGAAGGGATCCAGCGATGGTGCGCGCGGCGATTCTTGCATCCTCAGTGGAGAGTGCCCCTTCTACGGTGACCTCGATCAGCCTGGTTGCTCCTTCGCCATCGCCCGCAATGCACCTGGCCAGATAAATACAGACCTCCTCAAGAGCAGATTGAAAACCATCCAGAGAATCCCCGCTCAGAATGGGGTTTCCGGCGAGTCCGTTTGCCAGGAACAGCACGGTATCATTGGGGCTGGTATCGCCATCGACGGTTATCATATTGAAGGAAACCTCAACCGCCCTCTTGAGCGCAGTCTGCAGGAAATCAGGCTCGACAGCGGCATCGGTGGTTAGAAAACATAACATGGTGGCCATGTCGGGGTGAATCATCCCCGCCCCCTTGGCCACCCCACCGATGATCACCTCTTTTCCCTTGATCTGGGTGGTGACCGCTATTTCCTTAGGGATGGTATCGGTGGTCATGATGGCCTGCGCCAGGTCATGACCGCCGTCCCAGGAAAGCTCGATCCGCTCGATGCCGCTGCTGATTCGATCCATCGGCAGGTTAGTGCCGATCACGCCGGTGCTGGCGACCAGCACCTCTCCCGCTGCGAGTCCCAGCTTGCGGGCGACAAGGGAGGCCATTTGTTCGGCATCGCCGAGGCCCTGATCTCCGGTGCAGGCGTTGGCGCAGCCGCTATTGACCACCACGGCTTGAGCCGTTCCATTTTGCAAGTAGCTCTGGCAGAGAAGCACCGGGGCCGCCTTGATCTTGTTTGTAGTGAATACGGCGGCCGCTGTGCAGGGGAAATCCGAATAGAGGATGGCCAGGTCATAGAGTTTCTCCCCACGAGCCTTTATGCTGGCGAAGGTCGCACCGGCCGAAAACCCCCTGGGGGAGGTGATGGTGCCCTTGTCAATATGCTGCCAAGTCATGATTCGCCTATAATTATAATTCAGTGTCCGGGTTTGCCCACAGCCTGGTTTCTTGCCTTTCAGGAGCCCACCAAGCCTCCCAGGCCTGTCCTGAGCCCGTCGAAGGGGGACTCTCACTCTACACAAGATACGCCGAGCTTCGCTTGGCTGGATAGTGTCGAAGCTATGGTCGGGGTGGGCGGATTTGAACCGCCGACCTCATGGTCCCAAACCATGCGCGCTAGCCAGGCTGCGCTACACCCCGCCTCTCTATATTAGCAAATCCCCATGGCTAACGCAATTATGGAAAACTCAAATCTGTTGTTTATCCCAGACCCACAATGGCAGATAACTTCCCTTTGGCTGGATCGGCTAAGGTTGACCTATTGTAGCATCAAGCAGGACAACCTTATAAAACCATATTGCAAAACTCATTGCTAAGGGGATATACTATAATAAGATGCTGATTCTCACTAATAAGTGGATTTTGATAGAGCAAAGATACAGGGTGAGCAATATAAAACAGGGGTTGATGCACTAATGCCGAAGAAAAAAGGCGTAGTGACAGAAAGCTAATCAGGTAGGCCTTGAAATATCTCGTCTTAATCATCGATGGTGCTGCCGACTGGCCGCTTGAGGATCGCGGCGGCAAGACCTGCCTTGAGCTTGCTCGGACCCCTGGTCTTGACTCGATGGCCAGAGAGGGAGTTGTCGGCCTGGCGCGCACCGTTCCCGATGGCATGGAGCCGAGCAGCGCCTGCGCCTGCATGTCCATAATGGGCTACGATCCTGAGGTGTATTTCAGCGGTCGCGGGCCGATCGAAGCCAGGAGCATGGGCATCCCTCTGGAAGAGGGGGAAGTAGCCTTTCGCTGCAACCTTGTCGCCGTTCGCGATGGAAGGATGTGGAGCTACTGTGCCGGACACATTAGCGATGCTGAGTCCCATGCCATAATTGACTCGCTGAACGACAAGCTGGCAGATGGGCGAATACGCTTTTATCCCGGCATCGGCTACCGGCATATTTGCACCATCAAGGATGGGCAGACTTGTCTTGAGGCCGTCTGCACCCCACCCCACGATATCACCGATGAGCCCATCGCTGAGTTCCTCCCACACGGCGTGGGCAGCAAGCTGCTGGTTGATATCATGGAACGCTCCAAATCTATCCTGGATAAACACCCGGTAAGTATCGCGCGGCAAGATCGCGGCGATATTCCGGCAAGCATGGTCTGGCTCTTTTGGGGAGGGGGAGGTATCCTGGATATCCCTTCATTTCGGAAGCGTTTTGGGCTGAGGGCGGCGATGACCTCCGGAGTTGATCTGCTCAAAGGACTGGCAAGGCTGGCGGAGATGACGGTACTGGAAATTCCCGGAGTTACCGATAACATAGACAACGATCATGCGGCGCAGGGCGAGGGGGCACTCGCGGCGCTGGAGAAACACGACATCGTTTTCCTCCATATCGAGGCCCCCGACGAAGCGGCCCACGATGGTCGCCTCGACCAGAAAATCGGAGCCATCGAGCAGATAGATAAGCTGGTTATCTCCCGACTTCGCTCCTGGCCAGCCGACGAGCTCCGGGTGCTTGTCTTGCCCGATCATGCCACGCCAATCGAGGTAATGACACACACCCCCGACCCGGTGCCTTTTGTGTTCTGGGGACCGGGATTCGCGGCCAACGGCGCCCGCTCATTCTCCGAGACCTCTGCTGGAGAAACCGGCCTCTTTATTGAGCGAGGACACGAACTGGTGGGGATGCTGGTGAGGAGGTAATTCTCTGTAACTTGCCGGGAGCAACGCCCTTCTCTCCCAGTTGCTGCAAGGCTCTAACAACCTCGCTAGAAATTTAGCTCTAGATTCTCAAGCAGTTCCTCCAAGGAAATTCTCTTACTCCCCATTTGATAGAAGATACACGAGAGTGCATCAAAGATCTTCTCACTTACGATTGACTATTATCACGATTAGGAATATTATACTAATAAAGACGCTGACATGAGTCAATGAGCGTTTAGTCTCGACTGACAGAGGCAGAGTTCGGAGCAATGGAAAGTGTTGCTATAACCACCGATACAACATTTATCACTAACGAAGGGGAAAAGAATCTTCGGGACAGGTTCCGTGTGTTAATCAAAGACACCCGCTTTTTTGATGTCCTGGTTGGCTACTTCTATACCAGTGGCTTCAACGCGCTTTATAAATCTTTGGGAAGTGCTGAGAGAATCAGGATTCTTATTGGGATAAGTACCAGTAAGCAGACCTTCGACATAATACAGAAAGCGCAGTCTTCCGTGCAAGGAGCTTTTGAATTCTCTCATGCCGAGACAAAAGAGGAATTCTCTGATACCGTCGTAGATGAGATGCAGAATTCAGAAGATAACAGCAATGTGGAGGAGGGCGTCAATAAGTTCATTGAGTGGCTTCGCAATGGCAAGCTAGAAATCAAAGCATATCCTTCAGAGAATATCCACGCAAAGCTATATATCATGACCTTTGTTGAAGGTGACAAAGATGTTGGCAGAGTAATAACCGGTTCTAGTAATTTCACCCAGGCAGGCTTGATTGACAACCTGGAATTTAATGTTGAGCTTAAAGACAGAGCCGACTATGAATTCGCCTTAGCCAAATTCAATGAACTGTGGCAAAACGCTGTAGATGTTAAAGATAAGTACATTGAGACCATCCAGAACAGGACTTGGCTCAACAATACCATTACCCCTTATGAGTTATACCTCAAATTCCTCTACGAGTATTTCAGAGAGAAAATAAACATCGATAAGGACGAAATTGAGGTAACAGTTTAGTTTTTCCAAAAAAGTTTTGACCACTCCGGTTTATGGTGACTCCTTAGCACCTCGGCTTAGCCTCATTATAAAACCATCCTGGAAAAAAGTCAAGTGTTCGATTTTGATTTCCCTCTGGACTCCGCCTTGTTTTCATGATATCATCAAGTTATGGAGATGTCAAGGTTCTTGATCTTCCTCTGGACTCTAGCGTGATTTCATGGTATCATAAAGTTATGGAAGAGTCAATGCTCATTCAGGGACGGGAAATAACGCTCGAGGACATTAGATTAATTCGGCGGCTGATCAATGCCAATCCATCCTGGAATCGCACCCGCCTTTCCAAAGAGCTATGCCTGTTGTGGGACTGGCGTAGCGCCAATGGCCAAATCAAGGATATGGCCTGTCGCAGCTTGCTGCTGAAGTTGGAGCAGCGCAGGTATATCACCCTCCCCCCACACCACCCGTTTGCCGGCAAGCGTAAGCGTTCGGTCTCTGTTCCCGATGTTGCACATGAGACTGTTGCCATTGACGCTACCCTGAACACCCTCGTTCCCGTTCAGATCGACCTGGTTGAGGCCTGTCTTGGGTGGAGCCGAAGGGATAGAGACCTTCTGGGGCTCTTCAAGTGCCTGCTTTCCCGGTATCATTACCTCGGTTTCAGTGGCACTGTAGGAGAGAACATGAAATACCTGGTTTTTGACCGAGAACATAAGCCTTTGGCTTGCCTTCTCTTTGGCTCGGCGGCCTGGAAGTGCACTGCCCGGGATGACTTTATTGGCTGGGGTGCCGAGACAAGGAAGGCCAATCTCAATTTCCTGACCAACCACATGCGGTTACAAGTCGAGCCCTGGGTCAGGGTTCCGCACCTGGCCAGCCATATCTTAGGAAGAGTGGCCAGGCGCATCAGCGCGGACTGGATAGAGAAATACGGCCATCCCATCTATCTGCTGGAAACCTTCGTGGAACGGGATCGCTTCCGCGGCACCTGTTACCAGGCGGCCAAGTTTTGATTGGTCAAACCAGGGGGCGCAGCCGCAACGACCGGTATGCCACCCTTAAAGTGCCCGTCAAAGATATTTACCTTTACCCGCTGACAGAAAGATTTCGGGAAGCCCTCAACCATGAAGCGTGAAGAGATTCTAACGGTATCTGATACTATGAAGTTCGTCGACAGCCGAACTGCACCCATTGCCGAACTCGAAGAGCCGGTAAAGACCTTCGAAGGTCAGAAAAATAGCATGGAGTGTCACCACGGTACTCGTTGTCCCTATCTGAATGGCGGAGATGTTGGGCGTCTGATTGCTGAGCGAGACTATCTAAATCAGCGGGTCGACGAAATGGAGGGGGTGATGGGCCTGGCTCAAACTGAGATTGAAAAGCTGCGGCAAGAAAACCATCAGCTTAAGGAGCAAAACAAGAGTCTGGACCATCAGTTGAAGCAAGTGCTGGGCAAGATTTTCAAGCCTCGAGTAAAGCCACGTCACGATGATGACCAGCCAAAACGGGGCGCTCCTTGTGGTCATCGCGGCAACAGTCGCCGACGGCCGGAGGTCATTTCAGAATTTATTGATATCTATCCTGAAAAGTGCGATCACTGTGGCGGTGAGGTCAAGGGTTATCCGAACACCTTCGACGAGCATGTGACAGAGGATATCGAGATAAGGAAAAGGGTCACCTGTCGTCGATTCCATTATGGCTATTGTCAGCGCTGTAAAAAGGTCGTTTATGCCCGGAAGGATGAGATACCGGCAAAGGATCGAATTGGAACTGAGGTTCGGGCGATCGGTGGCTACATGCGCCATCTCGGCCTTACCTACAGGAAAGCAGCAAGATTCCTTAAGGATGTCTTTGACATGGATCTCACCCATCCATCACTTTTGAGTTTCAACACCGAGCAGGCCCAAAACGGGGCTCCCCTCTATGAAGGGATAAAACAGTCAATCCGACATTCACCTTCTGTCAACGCTGATGAAACCGGTTGGCGGGTTAATGGCCAGAACTACTGGCTCTGGGTTTTCACCAACAAGAACGCTGCGCTCTATCACATCGATCAAAGCCGTGGGGGCAAGGTTGTCAGCGATATCCTTGGTGAAAAGTACCAGGGGGTTTTGGGTTGCGACTTCCTTTCAGTTTATAACGAGCTCGATGCGGGGGCAAAGCAGCGGTGCTTGGCACACTTTTTGAGGGAGATTAAGAAGGTCGAGGAGAAGAATGAGTTTCCTCCAGACAGTATTGATGGCACATTCTCCTCTGAATTGAAGA
>QLUL01000043.1 GCA_018725425.1 Chloroflexota bacterium | reverse complement strand
TCTTTCAGTCGAGCGAGATATACGGCGGACTTGCCTCTTGCTGGGACTACGGCCCGCTAGGGGTGGAGCTAAAGAACAATGTTAAGGCTGCCTGGTGGCAATCCGTGGTTAGGGAGCGGGATGACATGGTCGGTCTCGATGCCAGCATCCTGATGCACCCTCGAGTGTGGGAGGCCAGTGGGCATCTGGCCGGATTTTCCGATCCCTTCTCCACCTGCCTGGCCTGCGGCCGCAATTGGCGCGCCGATCAAGTCGGGGAGGCTGTTCCCTGTCCCGTGTGTGGGGGAGAGCTGTCGGAACCCTCTCCGGCTAGCCTTATGCTGGAGACCTCTCTGGGCCCGGTCCGTGCTACAGCCCAGACCACCTACCTTAGACCGGAGACGGCGCAGGGCATCTTCGTCAACTTTGAGAATGTGCTCAACTCCACCCGCAAGAAACTCCCCTTCGGCATCGCCCAGATAGGCAAGGCATTCCGCAACGAGATCACCCCCGGTAATTTCACCTTCCGCACCAGAGAGTTCGAGCAGATGGAGATCGAGTATTTCGTAAGAGCCGGCACCGATGATGAATGGTTCGATCACTGGGTGAGGGAGCGCTTCGACTGGTATATCAACCTGGGAATCAGAAGGGAAAACCTACGCCTCAGAGAGCATTCCAATGATGAGCTGGCTCATTATGCTCGCAGTTGCACCGATGTCGAATACCTCTTCCCCTTTGGCTGGTCGGAGCTGGAGGGGATCGCCAATCGCACCGATTTCGACCTCACCCAGCACGCCAATCACAGCGGGGAGAACCTGAGCTACTTCGATGACCAATCCCAGGAACGCTACACCCCCTATGTGATAGAACCCTCGGCGGGGGTGGATCGCTCTGCCCTTGCCTTTCTCACCGATGCCTATGCGGAGGAGCTCGACGAAAAGGGAGACCTCCGGGTGGTGCTGCACTTCCACCCCACCCTGGCCCCCATCAAGCTCGCGGTGCTTCCTCTGAGCCGCAATGAAAAGCTGGTGCCACTGGCCAGGGAGGTCTACGCCGACCTGCGCCGGTGCTGGATGGTGCAGTATGACGATGCTCAGAGCATCGGGCGGAGATATCGCCGGCAGGATGAGATCGGCACACCCTTTTGCATTACCGTTGATTTCCAGTCCATGGAGGACAAGCAAGTCACCATTCGGGATCGAGATTCAATGAGGCAGATCCGCATCCCGATTGCGGGGCTCAGCGCCTGCCTTTCCGCCAAGTTTGCCGGCGAGCCCTTCGAGATTCTTCCTCCTGGCGGGGCCTACTGGCTGGGGTTTGAGGGATAAATTGCCTAAAATCGCCATTACTGAACTCTCACCAAAGGACCTCAGGGATATTCTATCCGACTGGGGGGAGCCCCAATACCGCGCCAGGCAGATACTCGACTGGGTCTATCACAAACCGATCAGCGATTTCTCTGCCATGAGCAATCTGCCCCCGAACCTGCGGGAAAGGCTGGATTCAGAGTTCTCGTTTCAATCCGTGCTTCCTGTAACCGAGGTGACCTCCCGCGATGGCACCACCACCAAGGTGCTTTTCCGCCTCAGTGACGGGCGGAGCATCGAATCGGTCCTGATGATGTATGATAAACGACGCACCGTTTGCGTCTCCTCTCAGGTAGGTTGTGCCTTCGGCTGCCCCCTATGCGCCACCGGAGCCAGCGGCTTCGAGCGCAACCTGACCCCCGCCGAGATCACCGATCAGGTTCTTTTCTTCTCCCGCCGACTGATCAGTCAGCAGTCGGCAGTCAGCAGTCCGGGGCGGGATGAGGGACTATTGACTATCGACTATCGACCATCGAACGTGGTCTTTATGGGCATGGGAGAACCATTGGTCAATTTTGAAGCCGTCTGGCGGGCGGTTGAAAATCTCATCTCCCCCGACCTACTCGGCCTTGGGGCAAGACACCTGACCATCTCCACGATCGGGATTCCCTCCGCCATCAAGAAACTGAGCCAGAAAAAGCTGCAGGTGGGGCTGGCGGTCTCCCTGCATGCCCCCAACAACGAGCTCCGCGACCTCCTGGCACCCCCCAACAGGATGTATCCCCTGGAAGTCCTTATCCCGGCTTGCCGCAGTTACGTTGAGGCCACCCGTCGCCGGATCACTTTCGAATATACCCTCATACGCAGCGTCAACGACTCGGTGCCGCTTGCCATCGAGCTGGCCGACCTCCTGCGAGGGCTCAATTGCCACGTCGATCTCATCCCGGTCAACCCTGCTGCCTGTCCGGAGTTTAAGCCCCCTCACCGAGCCCGGGTTCAAGCCTTCCATGAGACTCTGACTCGCCATCATGTCCCCAATACCATCCGGCTAAGGAGGGGGCTCGACATCCACGCCGGATGTGGCCAGTTGCGGGCACAGGTGAGGAAGACAGATTAAGGAGGACTACATTGTATTGCTATGATGAATACTATTTCGACAAGTATCATCAGGGATATTCATTTGCCAAAATGCGCCCCTATTTCAGCGTGATAGCTAAGACATTAACCCAGATGTTTAAACCGCAACAAATGCTGGATGTCGGCTGCGCCAAGGGATATCTTGTCCATGCCTTTCGACAATTGGGCGTTGATTCCTACGGAATTGACATATCGGAACATGCCTTGTCTTCTGCGCCGGAGGAGGTGCAGGGGGATTTGCTGAAGATAAATATTGACCATGATAGATTGCCCTTTGAAAGCGGTGTCTTTGATTTGATAACCTGCCTCGATGTTGTTGAGCATTTAGCTAATAATGATCAAGCGATTTCCGAGATGCGGCGTGTCTTGAAAACAGATGGGGCTTTGTATATATCGGTGCCTTCAAAGCTGGCAGACTCCTTGCTTGGCATTATAGCGGCTAGAGATCCCAGCCATATAAATATACGGTCTAGAAAATCATGGATTGAAACGCTGGATCACCTCGGCTTTCGCTATGTGGGTGAATTCCCCAGAGCTGAACGCAAAGAGGCCAGGGTTCTAAGTCTGCAACACCGGTGGTTGCCGAGAATGGTGGCTGAAGTAGGCAGACTCCCCTTCATTCTTAACCTTCGCTATGATTTGATCTTTAAAAAGCGTGCTTAAGATATTATGCCTACCCACCTGCTCAAAATTGCCATCGGCCTCTCCCCGGAGTATAATCAATCAAAAGCATCAGCGAGGGTAAATATGAAGAGAATCGGTGTTCTAACCAGCGGCGGTGATGCTCCCGGCATGAATGCCTGTATCCGGGCCATTGTCAGAAGTGCGGCACTCCGAAGAATAGATGTCGTGGGGATCAGGCGCGGCTACGCTGGACTCATCAAGGGGGACATGATAAGCCTGGGGCCAAGAAGGGTGGGACACATCCTGGAGCGCGGTGGCACTTTCCTGGACAGCTCCCGCAGCCCCGAGATGCGAACCCCGGAGGGATTAAGGAAGGCCATCAATACCCTTCAGGAGAAGGCGATCGAGGGGCTGATAACCATAGGCGGCGACGGGACGTTTCGGGGCGCCGTTGCCCTCGCCGAAATGGGAGGGGTCAAGATCGTGGGAATCCCCGGCACAATTGACAACGATGTCTTTGGCTCCGATTATACCATCGGATTCGATACCGCCATAAACACCGCTCTGCAGTCGATAGACAAGATCCGTGACACCGCCGACTCGCTGGAAATGCTCTTCTTCGTCGAGGTGATGGGGCGTACCAGGGGGTTCATCGCCCTGGCGGTAGGGATTGCGGGTGGGGCCAGTGAGATTCTTATTCCCGAAACGGAAACCAATATAATTGCCCTGGTCCAACGATTGCAGAAAAGATTCCTTAAGAGGGGGGGGCAGCAGGGTGCCCTGATTATAGTGGCCGAGGGGGATACCCCGGGCGGGGCCAAGGCAATCGCGGAAAAGGTGGGAGACCTAATGAAGCTGGATTATCGCGTGGTCTCGCTGGGACATGTGCAGCGGGGAGGGTCGCCCACGGCGAGGGATAGAATCCTGGCCAGCAAACTCGGTGTGGCTGCCGTAAGTGGGCTGCTTGAGGAAAAACACGGATGCATGGTGGGAGAGATCGGCTCGGAAATCGTCTATACACCTCTCGAAGACACCTGGACCAAGGTTAAGGAACTGGACGCCAGCCTGCTTCGATTGCCTCATATACTGACTATCTGACCGGCTATGAGAATACTCCACTTCGCCGATCTTCACATAGGTGTGGAGAACTACGGCCGCATCGATCCCGCCAGTGGTCTCTCCTCTCGATTGATTGATTTTCTGACTGTCTTCGATGAACTGGTTGACTATGCTATTGAGCATGACATCGACATGGTTCTCTTCTGTGGGGATGCCTATAAGACGCGCGATCCCTCACAGACGCAGCAGCGCGAGTTCGCCCGGCGTATCGCCCGTCTGGCGGAAAGCGGCATCAAGGTCTTCTTGCTCGTGGGTAACCATGACCTGCCCAATGCCATAGGACGGGCTACCTCCATAGATATCTTCGACACACTGTCCATAAAGAATGTCATCGTAGGGAACAGACTCGAGACCTACCGCATCCAAACCAGGAGCGGTTACCTTCAGGTCGTGGCGCTTCCCTGGATCAGGCGCGGCATGCTCATAGATGAGGCCAGGAACCTCACTCTCGATCAACTCAACGAGAGGATCGAGGACCTCATTGTTGAGCAACTCGAGAGGATGATAAGTGAACTTGACCCCCATCTGCCAACCGTCCTCGCCGGTCACGTCTCGCTTTCTACAGGAAGAATCGGGGCGGAGAGATCGCTCATAATAGGCCGCGACTACGTTCTGCGCCAGGGGAAAATCGCTCTGCCGGCGTTCGACTATATCGCTCTCGGGCATCTGCACTCTCATCAGATCCTCTCGCTCAACCCTCCGATAGTTTACTCGGGCAGTCTCCAGCCGATCGATTTCAACGAGGAGAACGAAGAGAAGGGATTCTGTATCATTGAACTGGCAAAAGGGAAGGCGCATTATCAGTTCCACCCGGTGAAATCGCGGCGTTTTGTGACCATTGAGGTGAACGCCAACGCTGACGATCCCACCGCGGCCGTGATCCGAGCCATCAGCAGGAGAGATATACGGGATTCCATCGTGCGGCTTCAGATAAGGGTGTCACCGGAGAGGGCGGGATTGATCCAGGACAGCGAGGTGCGCCGGGCACTAGCGGATGCTCACTTCGTAGCCGCGGTTGCCAAGGAAGTAGAGCGAGAGGTGCGAAATCGGTTGGAGACATACTCAGCGGAGGAGATCACCCCTCTGGAAGGGCTCAGAGCCTATCTGCGAACCAGGGACTTATCTCCGCAGAGAACCACACTCCTGCTGGATTATGGGGAAAAAATCATCCGAGAACACGCCTCATAACCCGCTGAGATGGAGTTGTAGGGGCGACATTTATGGCACCCGCGGGTCGGATAAATCCGACCCCTACTTGACAATCGTGCCCACATCTGTTATTCTGAAAGTCAGGAACTCTGAGGAGGTAGAGAATGGATCGAGTCACCGCTTTGCAGTTACGTCAGCGGGGTACTGTTACCATACCGGCAAGATTGCGAGAGAGATATCATCTGAGTGATGGGGATCCCATTTCATTATTAGACCTGGATGGGGTGCTGGTGCTGGTCCCGAAAGTCTCCATAGTAGACAAACTTGCCGATGAAATCGTGGCGCTTCGAGAAGAGCAAGGGTTGAGCGTGGATGACTTGATGATCGGATTAACCGAGCAGCGTCGCAGGTATCATCAAGAGAGTTATGATAGCTAAACCATCTGTCTTCCTGGACGCCGACGCTCTCCTTGCCGGGGTCGCTTCTAGGACGGGTGCCAGTCGCCTGATTCTGAGGATGTCCGAACTGGGACTCATTCAAAGTATAATATCCACTCAGGTAAGAGAAGAAACTGAGCGAAATCTAAGGGAGAAGTTACCCCAGGCGCTGCCTGCTTATCGTGCCCTTCTGCGCCAGCTCAACCCAATTATGGTGCCCGATCTCCCGGCCGGCAAAATGCAGATTTATGAAGACCAGGCGGATCACGATGATGTCCCTATTCTCACTGCCGCAGTGCTGGCAGGTGCCCAATTTCTGGTCACCTTCAATGTTAAGCACTACTACCCTCATCATGGAGCCATTGAGGTGCTGCGTCCGGGAGAACTCGTCACCCGGGTGAGAAAACAACTAGCGGGGCTGGTTAACCCCGAGTTATAATGGAAATAAGCCATGTTATCTATAACCTGCTACGGCGGTGTGGGTGAGATCGGGGGGAACAAGATTCTCCTTGAGGATGGTGAGACCCGCCTCTTCTTCGATTTTGGCTTCCCCTTCAAGAAACGGGCGAAGTACTTTGAGGAGTACCTCAATCCGCGTCCCGGAGCCGGCCTTCTCGACCTGCTGGAGATGGGCATCCTCCCCCCACTCAGAGGTATCTATCAAGAGGGTATGGAGAGCAAGAAGCTCTGGCAGAGATTCAGATCCTTACCGCTCTATCGGGAGCTATCCATTGATGGCGTGCTGCTCACCCACGCCCACCTGGATCACAGCGGCTACATATCATTCCTGCGCGACGATATCCCCATCTACGCCAGCACCATGACCGCCTTCATCGCCAAGGCGATGCAGGATAGTACACCCCCTAATTTTGAGAGGGAGGTCTGCTATTCCCTGCCCAGGGAGTCGAGAGAGGGCTATCTACGTTCGCAAGGAACCTACAGGTTGCGTCCCTTCGCCTTCATGGACTCATCATCCATCAACGAGGAGGCTCGAGCCTTCTGGAATTCATCCCCCATAAAGAAGAAGACCTTAAGCACAGATTCTTATTGCTTCGCCCCGGAGAAGATCGGGGCGCTGAGGGTAAGGTTCTTTCCTGTGGATCACTCTATTCCGGGGGCAGCAGCCTTCGCCGTGGAGACCTCCTCCGGATGGGTAGTGTACACCGGTGACCTCAGGTTTCACGGCCGGGCAAGCCATCAGAGTGAGGGGTTCGCTGCGGCGATGGGGCAACTACGCCCCTACATTCTTCTCTGCGAGGGTACACGCGCCGGAGACGAGCGCGGGGCTACGGAAGAAGAGGCTTGCGCGAACTGCCTGCAGGCTGTCAGTGAAGCAAAGGGGTTGGTGATCGCCGACTTCGGAGCTCGCAATGTCGAGCGACTCCTCACCTTCCATAGCGTTGCGCAGCAGACAGGGCGCAGTCTGGTCATCATGGGGAAAGATGCCCATTTGCTCGAGGCGATGCGCCTGGCATCGGAGAAGGTGCCTTCGGTCGGGGATCTGCCCGACATTCTGATCTATGAAGATTTCAAGTCGAGGCTTTCATCATGGGAAGCGGAAATACGCCGGCGCTACCGTGATAAACTCATTTCGCCACTTGATGTTCGCCACAACGCTCAGAGTGTCATCCTCTGTTTGAGCTTCTGGGACCTGACCGACCTGATCGACATCGCACCCGAAGGCGGAACGTATATCTACTCCTCCGCCGAGGTGTTCGATGAGGAAGGCGCTATGGATATGCGGCGCCTCGCCAACTGGATCGCCCATTTTGGAATGAAGGCCATCGGCCTGCCAAGGGCAGAAAGCTGGGAAATCCCTGAGGTTGAGCAGGGATTCCACTCCTCCGGCCATGCCAGTGGAGCCGAGCTGCTCGACCTCATCCGCCGGATCAATCCCCGGATATTGATACCCATCCACACCGAGAATACTGAGTATTTCGTGGAGAATCTAAGGGGCAGCGGGATAGAAGTGCGCCTCCCGACGGAGGGGGAGACGATGAGTGATTTGTAATTAGTAATTAGTGATTAG
>QLUL01000042.1 GCA_018725425.1 Chloroflexota bacterium | reverse complement strand
TGCAACAAAGAGCGCAATGGATGCAATGCCAACCAGAAACGCCTGGATGATCAGGGAAACGGTCTCGATCTCATCTATGATCGCAACCATGGTCGAGGTGAAGGTAAATCCTTCCATACCATGATTGGCATCTATTTTCTCCTCGATCTCTTTGGCGATTTCCTCTGCTCTTGCGACATCATAAACCCTTACCGAGATATAGGATATCTCATCAGTTCCTAAGACGTGCTGAGCAGGTCTCATCGTGAGAAAGATGCTCCGATCCATCTCCATACCCATGATGCCACCAACTCTTTCAAGGACTCCAACGACCACGAAGCTCGTCCCCTCAATCACAATGCGATCGTTGAGAGCGATGGCGTGCTCGAAAAACACTTCTGCCACATGATATCCAATCACAGCTACTTCCTGATCATCCTCACGCAGCCATCGTCCCTCTCGGAGTTCTGCAAAGTCTTCATAAAGTCTCTCCGTTTCATGCGGATCGCCGCCGATTATCCCGATGGGGATGCGCTCACCCCGGTGTTCGACGGCCACAAATCCCCACATCATGGGATTGACCTCTCTAACACCCTCGATTCTCCTTGTATCCTCAACATCTCTTTCGGTAAAAGTTCCCAATGGGATGAAGCCCACATCGGGGGCCATTGTCCCGGGCATTACCTCTATGTGGTCAGCAAACCCCGCCAGTTCCCCAACTACCATGTGCTCCATACCGCCGCCCATGGCGAGCAATGAGACGATTGCCGAAATACCCACAGCAATACCCAGGAGTGATAGAAAAGAACGCGCTTTACGCTCCTTCAAGCTTTTATAGGCCAGGCGAAATCTATCAAACATACTCATCTCTCCAAGATGTCATCGCGCATACTGATAACGCGCTGTGCTTTGCTCGCAATTTCCGGATTGTGGGTTACGACAATCATCGTCTTACCCTCCTCGTTTAGCTTTTCTAAAAACCCTATGATTGCTTTGCCGGTCTTTGTATCCAGATTTCCCGTCGGCTCATCGGCAAGGAGGACCGGCGGATCGTTTGCCAGCGCTCTGGCGATCGCCACCCTCTGCTGTTCTCCTCCGCTGAGCTCTGAGGGCTTGTGCTTTGCCCTTTCGCTTAAGCCAACGAGCTCCAGTAACTCCCTTGCCCTTGTTATCCTTTCTCCCCTGCGGGATCCCGCAAACGTCATCGGCAGCATGACGTTCTCCAGCGCATCAAGTGTAGGGATCAAGTTGAACATCTGAAAGATGAACCCCATCTTCTGCCGGCGAATCCTCGCCAGCTCACTGCCATTGCACCCTGAGACGTCAACGCCCTCTATAAAGACGCTGCCGCTGGTCGGCCGATCTAAACAACCGATCATATTCAGCAGGGTGGACTTCCCAGAGCCCGAGGGTCCTACTAGAGCTACATACTCCCCTTCGCTTATTTCGATATCAACCCCTCCAAGGGCTGGTACCTCTATTTTCCCCATCCTGTAGGTTTTTACCAGGCCTGCGGTACGGATCATTGTATCTTCCTCCTCCTGTTTTGCACTGTTTTACACACCCCAGGGAAACCAGCGACTAGCCCTTTCCCTCTTCAGGGCTTTTCTCTTCCGGTCGGGCGACGGGACAAAAGAGCAGGGTCAAACTGTACTCCACATCCCCCTCAGGTTGGTCGGCGGCCTCGAACTCTCGACACAGCGTCATAACTTTCTCATAAAGTTCCTTGACTTTCCCCCGTGGAAGATGGATATGAGTCCACTCCAAATAGGGATGTGCTGCCTCCATTGAGGCTCCAGGAGTTTCCTGAAGGCTGATCCTCAATGTCTGACGCAACTCCTCCAGGGTGGCTTCAAAGGCCGCTTGCACCATCCCATATAGGCTTCCTACGTTCTTTTTCTGGAGTTGAAGCAGGGAATCATCGATCTTGAACTCTTCGGCAACAGCCATGTAGTACTTTTCCAGGATGCTGCGATACGGACGTGTCTCGACAAGCTGGACTAACCCCACCTGCTCAAGCTTGTTGATGTGGTAGTAAAGCCTATTCGGTTTCTCGTCCAGGAGGTTGGCTAGTTGAGTGACTGTCATGGCCTTCTGATAGAGAAACTCCAACAATCGCAGGTGGAGCGGATTAGCGAGAGCCTGTAGTTGCTCCAGATCCTTGACCAGATACTGAATGGGCCGCGGTTCGGGCTTGGAAGACATCATCCCTCCCTCAATTGTCCCTGATTATCCATCTAGATTCGGTCGAACAAAAAAGTTCTAACACAAAGAAGTGTCCTTGTCAAGACGCCGAATTAAATCATCTAAAAATGTAACCAAACCCTCATGGGTGGCTGCCCACCAATTCAGCGGGAAAATTTCCCGTTGCCCATCTGCTCCGAGGAGTGTTATACTTGTTATCGGTTAGAAGAAGCAGGGAAAACGCTTTATGAAAAGCGGGCGAAATGACCCTTGTCGCTGCGGCAGTGGCAGGAAGTACAAGAAGTGCTGTCTGTCGAAAGCCCAGGAGGCCCGGCACATCTCTCAGCCAGAGAAGGAGCCTCTTCCATCGCTACCTCTGGACCCTTATATTGAAGCGATTAACGCCCGCTGGAGCGAGTTTAAGGCGAAGGATTATGAGGCACAGATCGCCCTGTTTACGAACATGCTGGACGAAGCGGAGTTGATGGACGGGGAAATGGCCTTCGATATGCTCACCATCATTTACGAGCGGAGCGTCGAGCGCGACGAGCGCGACCGCTTTGATGCTCTGGTGGAGAGGCTCCGGGAGCGTCTGCCCGATGTCTATGACGAAAGATCCCACTATTTCCTGACGTGGCACATCAGGAATGCCCTGGCGACGGGCCAATTGGAGGCCGTCCCGGCTCTGGTCCATGAAATGGCTATGATTGCTGAGACAGAGATTGACGCCTTTAACAACGTCATTGACATGTTGGCCTACCACGGCCAGTTGTCCGTGCTCGTCCAAGCGATGCGCCTCGCATGGCCTTCAGTAAAAGATTCAGCTAACATTGTTCCCTGGGGCATTAATGAGTTCGCCGAGCGGACGTCCAATTACATCATCTTCGACCATTTGGAGTGCCATTCTTCCCTCGATCCCCAGGATCCAAAATGGTCAGAACAACTCGAAGTCTATGTGAGGATGGACCCCGAACAGTTCCCTCGATATATGGCTCATCTCACCGGTCAATGGGAGAGCCGCTGGACAATGGGTGATTTGGAGGGGGATGTTTTCGACGAATTTACCGAGGACGAAAAGGTTCAAGCCCCAGACCCGGCTCGGCAAAACCTATTCTTCCTGACCGTTGAGTTCTTGGGCTATCTGCGCCGCCAAGAGGGCGTGCCGTACCCGAAGGGAGAACTGGCCCGTGAGCGGATTCTCAGGTATATTCTGAACCGCCACGATGGTGAACTGGAACCACGAGAGAGCCCATTGGAAGCCGCCCTGAGACCCTCCGGGGAGCGTAGAAGGCATAAACCCAAACCTCGCCGGCCGGATCACCCCCTCTGTCCGGATCGTAGCACCCTGGAACGCTACTTTGTCCGATTGTTAAATTTTATCAACCCGCAACGTTACAAGGTAGCAGCCACCTTCGAGCTGCTGCCGGCGTGGCTCCGCTTCCTGGAATCGCGGCAGCTCATTGACGCTCAGCAACGAGAAAAGACATTGCATGAGCTGCAGGGACTGGCTATCGAGTTGATTAAGGTCTGGAAGCGCTACCCCGGTGATCCGGCGCTTCAACGGGAGATGGAGCGTTGGCGGGAGAAGAGATCATGATCATGATTTGTAGCATCGGACATGGTAACGCCACGATCGAGCAATTTGTGGGTTTAGTCAGGCAGCAGCGGATTGAAGTGCTGGTGGATATTCGCAGCCAGCCTTATAGCCGCTATGCTCCCCAGTTCAATCGCGAATCACTGAGGATTTCGCTGGAGGATGCCGGCGTTCAGTATCTCTACCTGGGCAATTCGCTGGGCGGCCAACCGGCCGACAAGCAATACTATGACCCTGACGGCAGGGTTGATTATGATCGGCTGGCGGCAGCGCCGTTTTATTTGCAAGGCTTGGAGCAGTTAAAGCAAGAAGCAGGAAAATATTGCCTGGCCATCATGTGCAGTGAGACCGACTACCGCAAGTGCCACCGCTACTGGCTGATCATGCGCTCACTGGTCGCCGAAGGTTTGAAAGTTGAGCACATCCTCCATTCTGGGGAGCCGGGGGTCAAACGTTCTCCGAAATCGGGTGTACCGATCTGCGTATGAGGGTGCTGGGTCGAAAGCTGCTGGAGAGATCTGGAGGTGCAGTGCGGCAACTGAGTCCCGCGGATTTCGAGCGGCAGGGAAAACAGATTACCTATCTGGCACTCGGGCTGTCACGGTTGTATTGGGGTAAGCACTGGCTCATCGTCGTGGGCGTTCACTCCATTCCGGAGTTGGCAGTTGAGATTGACTAAGGGAGGCTGTAATGGATCGGTTGCAACAGACGCTTCAGAAGGTCTTCGGGTTTGAACGATTCCGCCCCGGATAGCGCGAGGCGATCGAGCGTGTGCTCGCCGGCCGCCACACGCTGGCTATCTCCAGCCACTCCTCTGGCGTCTCCCGATGCAGATTGCGCTTGATGATATAGTGGGCTTTCTCCTCTCGGTATACCTTTCCCCGCCTTCGCGAGGACAAGGATGTTGCCCAGACTGTCATTGCCTGAGTCCATGCGCACCAGAAAGGTCGCCTCGCTCATCACACGGGCATACCGCAGCGTTTGGCGAAGGAATGCCTCTGTCCCTTTCTGGCTATGGTCACTTCGCGCAATTCCAGATTCGCCAGGTACCCCTCTTGCCCCACATAGCCAAAGATGGGGGCATAGCCGTCGAATTTCTTATAAGTCCAGTTTACACTTTCCTTCTTCGTCTTAGAATTGTCGAACGGGCTGACGTCGATGTCTACCGCCACCAGGTTACCGTGGCAGGGGGGTGATCACCAGGGCAAGCCGTCCTGCTACCCCAAACGAGTTGAGAGTAGGGAGTAGGAAGCTTCGAGGCCCCCCCTACCCCCTACTCAAAACTCAAAACTGATTGAATGATGTCGTTGAGCACACCCCTGGCGCTGCTCGCTGCCTGAGGGTCGGGCTGGATGGCACTGAATCCAGGCCCAGAGACCGAGCGAAGAAGGGGTCATCGCGGAAGGGCTCGATGGCATCGAAGTTGGGCTTGCCGACGGTGATGAGCCCGATCATGCCTGTAGCCACCTCACCGTGGCTGATCTCCGGAAAGGGATGTTCCGGCAGCACCACCGCATCTAATCGCTCCCGAATATTAGTCCTGTCCAATATCGCCCCTACCAGAGCGAGTCCTGAATGGCTGGAAAGTTGTTCATCACCCTGCACTATCTCAAAACGCATTTTCACCTCCAGGGTCAAAGTCTTCAACTGCTTCCACACATTCAAGCATAACAGGTCTCAGGCTTGTCCTCGCGAAGGCGGGGATACGAAATGCAAAGGAAAGTGCAGGCTGGCTTCACGGATTCAGCTTATCGATTACCATAACGTAATCGTCCTCGTGGACGATATCGAGCGGGATGTCCTCGGGGGCGATGGAGATAGTGATGGGGGGAGGCACGGCAACAACGATGCTCTCTCCGGAGGTGACTTTCCGGCTTGCCTTAGCAAGCTGACCATTGAGAAGCACCCTTCCTTCGGCGATCAGCTGCTGAATATGAGAACGGGACAACTCGCAGTGTTCGGCGATGTATTTATCCAGCCGAATTCCATTGCCGTCCACCTCCAGTTCCAGAATCTCGGTCGATACCTTCATTTACTATCGCACAACCATCCTCGCTTGCCACTCTGTCTTCATGCGAGTTCTCGTCCTGAATGCTCATAGTTCAACCCTGCGGATCTAGACAAAGTAGGTCTTGGGGATGAGGAAGCCATTGAATCGAGAGGCGTAGGCCGTAGTATAGGCCCCTGCCGATGAAATATAGACCTTGTCACCTATCTGCAGCTCGGGAAGCTCAACCCCGTTCGAAATGACGTCGAGGCTATCGCAGGAAGGTCCGGCCACCACCCACTTGTGTACCGGGCCATCCCTATCTGCGGTCATGGAATATCGAAATCCTCCGATGCTCTCCATTAAACCGTTGAAGACGCCGACATCCAGGTAGAGCCAGTTCTCTCCATTGCGTCTTGCCGTCGCGATGACGCTACTTACCAGTATACCCGCCTCGCCTACAACGGCCCTCCCGGGCTCGACAAAAATCTCGACGCCCGTGGGGAACTCTCGTCTTAGCGTTTCCGTTATCACCGCTGCAATTTGGTCAAACGGAGGGATGGACTCGATATACTCGATGGGGAACCCTCCACCGATGTTCAACATCCAGAGGTTGACCCCTTCTCTTTCTACCGCGTTCCAGACGAGCCTGCTCTTCTCAATTGCACTTACCCATAACATCTCGTTGGTGCATTGTGAACCGACGTGGAAGGTTATGCCGCAGGGGACAAGCGGCCCCCTGCTGGCCCGGGTGAGTAACTCGACCGCCTCCGCGGTTTCTACACCGAATTTCCCGGCGAGCGGCCACCGGCTTCCTTCATTGGATACTGACAGGCGCACGTAAACGTTACTGCCAGGGGCGAACTCGGATAGCTTCTCCACCTCGTCAGGTGAGTCAAAGGCGAAGTACTTCACTCCAGCGGCGTGAGCTGCCTTGATAAACGACGGGCTCTTGAGCGGATTGCTGGAGATTATCCTTTGAGGAGAGACCCTACAGCGCAGGAGCAAATCCAGCTCCTCCTCGGAGGCAATCTCAAAGCCGGTGCGTCCTGCAAGCATCTTTGCAATGCGCCAGTGGGGGTTCGCCTTGAGCGCGTAGAATATTCGAGCATCGGGCATTGCCTTTTGGAACTGATCGAGTTTTCGAAGGACCATCTTCTTATCGATGGTCAGAAAAGGCGTCTTACGGACCTGGGCAAGACGCGTAACTCGGTCAGGAAGGGCCTTGGGGACTTGAATCGGCATTTATGAACACCTCTCTTATCATCCATCACCCAACTCTATAAACTCAACAGCCTACCGTCTCATTCGATAAGTTTTGGCGTTTATTACCACCAAAGCTTTCTTCAACTGTTCTTCGGCATATTTCTTAAGCATATTTAGCAATATTTCATGAATCCTTCCTTGGTTTTTAAAGGTAATTCTCAACACAATAATGCCCCCGTATTGATGAGGTGGATATCTAAGCACATTTCCAAAGTCCTTATCATTGGTAATCAAAATAGCATTCAGGGAAGTTGCTATCTCTAAGACCTCTTCATCTTCAGCAGCAGCTTTATCTAACTCCCTTAGGGTGCTTACCTGATGTCCATGCTCTTTTAATATTCTTACGGTCTTCCCAAAGACACAGTGGTCTGTCAATATCTTCATGGGGTAGCAGTTTCCAGTTCATAAAAATGTATCTCTTCTTCTTTGAGGAGTTGATTTGCAAAGGCAATACAAGCTAACACATCCTCTTTGGTCAGATCCGGGAAATAGTCTTCAGAGATTATCTCCTCTATCAATAAGCCTCCTGCCAAGAGATCCAAAATCTGTTGAGCCATAACCCTTGTTCCTTTTATGCACGGCTTACCGTGGCAGACCTTCGGATTTATAGATATTCGCTTCGTTACTTCTCTTTCAGTCATCGTTGCCTCCCTTTTTATACAGTTCCAGTCTGGTGCGAGTCGGGCTCAGGTCTTACATTACGACATCTTCATGGGATGTTCAAGGTTCAACGGTTAGGTAGCCCCAACCCCGAACTGTGAGCCCGACACGTGAACCGTGAGCCTACGTATGCGGGCGGTTGAGGATATAACTCTTCACCTCAGTTAGGCCGAATTGCTGCTGCAATTCGC
>QLUL01000041.1 GCA_018725425.1 Chloroflexota bacterium | reverse complement strand
TGAACACATTCTTGCCCACCTGAAGCATCTTCTCCAGGGCGGGGAGCAGGTCGGAGACGGCGGAGATTTTCTTGTCGGTGATCAGGATATATGGATCCTCAATCACAGCTTCCATACGGTCCGGCTTGGTTATGAAGTAGGGACTGATATAGCCGCGGTCGAATTTCATCCCTTCCACGAACTCCGTCTCGAACTTCAGGCCCTTACCTTCCTCGACAGTGATCACCCCATCCTTGCCCACCTTCTCCATTACATCGGCAATGAGATTGCCGATTTCGGCATCGCGGCAGGAGACTGTGGCTACCTGAGCCACCTGCTCTTTACCCTTCACCTCGGTGGATATCCTCTTCAACTCCTTGACCACGGCGAGTGTGGACTTCTCGATGCCCCGCTTGAGTGCCATGGGGTTGGCCCCGGCAGCGATGTTCTTCATCCCTCCGTGGACTATGGATTGTGCGAGGACGCTGGAAGTGGTAGTGCCGTCACCGCAGGCATCATTGGTCTTGGTGGCGGCCTGTTTTACCAGTTGAGCTCCCATGTTCTCAAAGGGGTCCTCAAGCTCGATCTCCTTGGCAATGCTAACCCCATCATCAACTACCGATGGGGGGCCGAATTTCTTGTCTAAAGCCACCGGACGCCCTTTCGGCCCGAGCGTCACCTTCATGGCATCTACCATGGAGTCAACCCCTTTCATCAGGAATCGCCTTGCATCTTCACCGTAGGTTATTTGTTTTGCCATCTTTCTCCCTCCTTACTTCTTTCTTTTGGCCTGGATGTCGCTTTCCCGAAGGATGAGATACTCCTCATCCTCATATTTCCACTCCGTCCCGGCGTATTTGGCGTAGATCACCATATCGCCCTTCGCAACATCCATTGGAATACGCTTGCTCCCATCTTCGGAAAGCCTGCCAGGTCCGACCGCTACCACTTTTCCTTCCTGTGGTTTCTCCTTGGCAGTGTCCGGGAGCACGATGCCCCCCTTCGTTACCTCCTCGCGGATTTGTGGCTTCACGATCACCCGATCAGCCAGTGGGGTAACATTCAGTGCCATCAATCACCTCCATCCTAAATTTGGGTAAATTAGCACTCTCTGCCCGAGAGTGCTAATTATTTATATCATACTCAGCGGGCGTTTGTCAAGGGGGCGTTAAGTTGATAACCCTTATCACCTCTTCCTTGGTCATCACTGTTGGCAATCGTCTGGACCTCCCGGCACGGAGTCGATGAAATCCTCCATCTGTTTGTTGAGCACATCGCGAAAAAGAAACAGCAAAGCATTGAAAGCCTGATTCTGCATTTTTGCCCTTGACTACTTGGTGCAGATTGTGTAGTATATTGATAATCTATCAAAGGATTTCCCAAGACGTAACAGTTATTGTGATATACGGCGTTTTTGCGGTCTAGTTAATTGATAGGCGAACTCAGCCCCCGTGTTGACAATCGTCACATGACAGGTTGCACTTCATGTGTGATCAAGACATTCGCAGACAGGCACACGCAGGAACTGTACGCGACTGGTAGGTCGAAACGGTTCCCGCCGGACATCGCGCGACGGGCGAGGCGGAAGCTTGAGTACATCGACTTGGCAACGCGCCTAGATGAACTTAAGGTTCCTCCCGGCAATCGACTCCACCAGCTTGGGCAGCACCGGGAGGGGCAGCACGCCATCTCTATCAACGACCAATGGCGCATCTGCTTCCGGTTCGTCGATGGTGATGCCTACGAGGTCGAGGTCACAGACTATCACTGAGACGAGGTGTGACATGAGCATTCCAAACACGGGGAACAGGGAGGTCCGGCCCGCCCATCCCGGCGAGATGCTTCGGGAGGATTTCCTGCCCGACTACGGGCTCACGGTCTCCGGTCTTGCTGAGGCGTTGGGCGTCTCGCGTCAGACGGTCAACGAGCTGCTCCGCGAGCGTCGGGCGGTGAGTCCGGAAATGGCGCTCCGGCTCTCGCGGCTGTTCAGAAACTCTCCCGAGTTCTGGCTCAACGCGCAACGCGCGGTGGACCTATGGGACGCAGCCCAGACCGTCGGGACCGACGTCGAGCGCATCAAGCCCTTGATCGTCGCATAACAACGGCATACACGCGGACGGGGATTCCGCTTACGCTTCCTCCCCGCCGGTGAACCGGAGCGATAGGCGACGCTGCGTCAAGGAGAGCGGACTCATGAACCTAGACATCGTCTTGATCGACCTGCTGACTCCAGAGGGAGTCCTCACCACGTACAAGATCTGTCCGAAGGGCGGACCAAGGGGGCTCACGATCAATCGGTACCGGGACGTTTTCCCTGAACGGTTCAGTGACGACGACCTAGAGATTGGAGGTACGCGACTGTACAGCGCATCCAGTTGCTCGATAGAAAAACTCGCCTCTCGGTTGAGGTCGTTCCGCCTGGACGAGTGCAGTCACTCCTTTTCGTTTCAATTCGAGCACATGGGGGTTCCGGTTGGGCCATCGAGGGAAGCGCACGGCGGCATGTACAACTTCGTGTTACCACCCGGTTGGCGCTGCCGCGAGCTGTATGTCTCAGATCCTTACGATCGGAAGTACGATGATGTCAGGAAGAAGAAGCACTTCCAGCACTCAGTGCTCTGGGATCCCGAGTGCTCCACACAACTCGTCGAGATGCTGCTCCGATCAAGTCGTGGCTCGTCCTCCTTCATCGTCGCGGGCTCGGCATCGCTTGTGGCAGGCGATCCGCCCGACACGCCGTACGTTGCTTCACAGGAAAGTAGCTGGCCCAGTTCGCGAGTATCGGACACATATCTGCTCGACTCAGAGGGCCGTAATCGCCTCGCAGACGAATTGGCGGAGAAGTCCGACTGGCTTGAGCTCAAGCCCAACATCTTTGGCTTGGGCGTCAATCCCAACCAAATGATAAAATACGCCATTC
This sequence comes from Chloroflexota bacterium, assembly GCA_018725425.1. Classification (GTDB taxonomy): domain Bacteria; phylum Chloroflexota; class Dehalococcoidia; order SZUA-161; family SpSt-899; genus BS503. The sequence continues at coordinate 4,974 of QLUL01000041.1, read as the reverse complement.
GCCATTTCCAGGAGAAGGTCAGACCACGCGAACATGCAGGTAGGGCATCGCCTAACACCGGGTTGCAGCCGACGTTGCTCCGCTACGCTCCGCGACGCGGCTGAACCCGACGGTTAGGCCGGAAAGGGTGGCCACATGCAAGTTGAAAGTTTCCAATACCGGGACCCGACGGTCCGATCCGTTCGAATGAGCCGACGGGCTCTTCTTCAGAGGCTCTGCAACCCGCCTCAAGAGGGCAGATGGTTGCTTGCAATTGATCCCGATACATTGGTTGCAAGCATCGTCGTTCAGAGACCCGATGGGTTCGTCCCAGACGTGCAGGGACACGAAGATCTTTTCCCACTCCTGATGGCAATCGAGCGGCAGGATGGTTTCATTCAGGGCGGAGACTGGCTCGTAGCGAGCACACCGGCCAAGCGTGAAAGCGACGGCATTTATCGGAGCTATCGGGTTGAATGGGATGATCCGAACCCGGTCATCATGGACCCAGGAACCCCGGTCCCTCACACTGGAGCGCTACGGGTCTTCTTGTGCCACGCATCGCAAGATAAGCCTCGAGTACGCGAGCTTTACGAACAAATTCTGCGATGGGGATACCGTCCCTGGCTCGATGAAGAGAAAATACTTCCAGGTCAGGACTGGAAGGCGGAAATCCGAAAAGCGATTACGGGCACATATGTGGTGGTCGTTTGCCTCTCACGCAAGGCCACAACGAAAGCAGGTTTCGTTCAAGCGGAGATCGCGCATGCTCTGGATGTCGCAGATGAGCAGTCTGACGGGACTATCTTCATCGTACCCCTTCGGCTTGAGGATTGCCGAGTCCCCGATCGGCTTCAGAGATGGCAGTGGGTGGACTTTTTTGGAGAGAAGGGACCAGACCTGTTTCAGTATGCTCTCAGGACGCGCGCAGCGACCCTTGATTTCGACAATGACTGACATTTGGAATTGGCCTAACAAAGCGCTCCACACGAACTGCCGCTCCGGTCTCGGCTTCGGCCTGAGCGTCGGGCATTTCGACACTGGTCGGCCTGATCACTTCTTCGCCAAGGCGGCGGTCGGTGAGCTGTGTCGTTGGACGGCGTGCCATGCATCACCAGCACCGCAACGACCCCATCCACATATCCCGCATTGCTTGCTTGTCTTTCAATTCAGGGTACAATGAGGGTCAATGCGCTTTGAGATTATCAGTGAAATCATACACGTCGAAACCATCGCCGTCGGCTCGTCCATTCGCGAGATTACACGTTTACGAAAACGTTACGGCAAGGGGCGCTGGCGGAAGATGAAAGGCGTGGCGACCATCCAGTTAGCGAATGGCAAAGTTCGGTTGACAGAAATCCACTGGTACGAAGCGCACGGAATTGGCAAGAAGGAGTACAAGCGGAAACGCTATTTGGACTAAGGTTAAGGGCAATGAAATCCGTCAAATCACTTCCGGGCAAGTTTGCAATCTGTGTCAATAACGCCGACTATCCCGTCTCGCTGGAACTGCACAAGCTCTATGGCCTGGTGCCAGATGAGGAGGCCGAGCGAGATGGCGACTTGCGCGTGATTGACGAAAGCGGCGAAGACTATTTGTATCCAGCGGAGTATTTTCTGGTGGTGGAATTCCCTCAGACGATACAACAGGCATTACAAACGTCTTTCGCACGCACAGTGCAACCCGCGTAAGCGTCAAATCCAGGCACGCGGTCCAACACGGCATGCGGCCGACCGCTTCGCGCTGCGCCCTCGCCGCGGCTGATGCCCACGTTAGGCGACGCGGTATGAACCCTTTCTTGCCAAGCCCTATGATGGAATCGATCTCCGACTATACTCTTGAAAGATTCTCGCGAGCGGTCACGCTCACAGTTCTCGAACTGGACGTAGACCGCCATGCACTCGTTCCCGCCTACCTCATAGCCAACCTCATGTCGCCAGCTTTGTGGAGATGGCGGGAAGAGCGCAGAGCCTGCGCTCGGAATGGGCAGCTCTTGGGCGCGAACCGCCGTCTCAAGGAGCTCGAAAGACACTTCCACCGATACACATTCACGCACTTCGCAGACCAGCCAGGCGGCGATCCGTGGGGCTTACTCAGCTTCTCAGACGAAGAACAGCGTCTCGGGAGCGAGTACGTTCGACATGCGCGGCAGGAGTACGACGAGACGCTTAAGGGCCTGCTGAGGCAGAACCCTGATAGCCAGTTCGGGCAGATCGTCAAGCAGGATTACTATGAGCGTGGATACTTCCCACGGCTGAGGAATGAGACCCTCGAGGTAATGGACGCGTATTCCACCATTTCGGACGACGGCAGAGGCTCGGGCAAGTGTGCCGCACTCGCAATGCTTTGGGCAGCCGCGCTTATGGTTTGGGGCCGCTTCCCTCCTGAGAGAATCGCACTGATAGGGAACCGTGCCCACGTATTCGTGTTCCTCGATGAGGATAATGGTCACCTCTTCAACAACACAAAGTGGTTCAGTCGGACAAGAATCCACAACGCGTCGGAGCTCTCCGAGTTCGTGAAGATGGTTACGACCGGCACGAGCACAACGTTCTTCTACTGCCCATCCCTCGGAATGTGCCAGTGTTCAGAGAGGAAATCGACGATCCCGTGCGATCACTTAGTGGAGTTGTACCGCCATGTTCGAGACTTCCTCTCGGTTCCCCTGAGGCACCCGGACCCGGCGAACATCTGCTTCGAGGGAGTATCTGATCCCATTCCGCTCCCATCCGCGTACACCTCAGCCCAGGACTATCGTGATGCCGTCTGGGCCTTGGCGGATCGTCGCCCGGAGTCGGTCTACGACTTGGCTCGGTATGCATACCGGTCGCTGGATGTGCCTGCGCCCGCGGTATACGCTCGGGCCGCTCTTCGTGACTATCATGCCCAGGACGCAGCGCGGCGCATCGGAGATCTCGAAGGGGCCATAGAGTTCGTAAGGAGGATACCCGGACGCCGTTCCGTATTCGACAGCAGAGAACGTATCCAGCTGCCTGACGAGACGTTGGCCTTCCGAACAGGCGATGACAGCGACAGGGCACTGCTTCTGTTCACCTTACTTTCGCACTCCTGTGGGCAGTCATCTCGGGTCGGGGTCGCCTTGACCGATGATGCCAGCTATGTGCGTTTCGAGGGGCTCTGGGTAAATGCTGGTACGCTGTCGGTCGAGTCCCGGACGCCTGAAGGAGTGACCTCTGTGTTCAACGAGATGGGGAGTTCAGTCGTTTCGTGACAACAGGATCGCCTAACAAGTCGCTGTTATGCAAAAAGTGGCTCTCCTCAAATAAGTGGGGATTTTTGCCCCGGCCCGCCACGCTCAATCAAGACGCAGAGCGGTGATTATCAAAGAAGGGTAACTACAAGCTCGACAAATGAGCTTCTGAATCGTGCCGCTGAGACTCTCAGTAAAATCATGTGGGGGATACCTTACCCCACTAAGAGCCTCCAAAAAGTCAAGGTTTTTGCGGCTCATATAGCTCACCTGGCAAAGGGAATTGTTGCATTTCTCGGCACAGTGTTCTATATTGTTAGCAGTGGGTTAGCCTAAGTCGTTGAGTTGATTAATTTATGGGTCAGACAAGATTTCGGAATTAGAAAAAGGAGAAAGAAGTTGAAACAAAAGTGTTCCAATCCAAAAATGTCAGAGATTTTGTTAGAGTATGCCTCTGATTATATCGGCATGGGAGTAACTTTAGAGGAAAAAGGGCACTACCTGAATTCAGCTATTATGGCATGGAATCTTTCCCTGTTCCCAGAAGGCGAAAGAGAAAAACAAAAGCAGGCAACTCTAAAAAGGCTCGAAGAATTGACTCCTGGTTCCAAGAATCTGGAGATTCTAAAACACAATTTGGCTATCTTGATCAAGAAAAAACTAACGCAATTCCCTGAGATTAAGGAGCTAATCCTCAACGCAGAAATCAGCATTGTTGACGGCAAAGAGTGTCTATATGTTGCTTCTACTGATTTGCAGGAAACCAATGATTAGCACAGGGCCAATGGTGACATCATCCTGATTTTGGAGAGTCTTATCAAGCGTAGTCCTCAGAGCGTGGGAAAGCCTACTACAAGGGGAAGGACTTGACGGGAGTACGTAGCTCGCAAAGAGCCTGCCCTGAGCGAAGCCGAAGGGAAACTTATGCCGGACATAGCAGGACCGGAGCAACATAAGCCAAACTCCCTGCGGGGAATAGCAAACAGGTCGGGAGCCGGCAACGGTTACGACCTGCGCGGAACCGAGTACAACCGAGGAACCGGATGCGGGAAAATCGCACGTCCGGGTCTGTGCGGGGGGCGACGGGTAACCGGCGTTCCTACCGCGGCGGCTTGGAGTGAGTGATGAAACAGAGGGTATCATATAGAAGGTTAACATGAGCGCTATAGAGATGTTACAAACGGGGGAATTTGTGGTGGATGCCCACGGGAATAGGAGAGCTGTGTTGCTCGATTACAAAGTTTGGGAAGAACTGTTGACCTTGCTTGAAGATTGGGAAGATGCGGAGGACATTCGTCGTCTCCGCGAGACCGGAGAGGAGGCAATCCCGTGGGAACAAGCGAAAGCAGAGCTACGAGCTAAGGGGATAGATGTATAGCGTCTGCATCCTGCGGGGGGCCATCAAGGACATCGCCGACTTACCTAAGGAGTATGCCCGTTTGGCCAGCGAGCATATTGACCGCTTGCGGGAGAACCCTCGTCCGCCAGGTGCAAAGAAACTCCGAGGGACGACAGATTACAGTTTACGGGTGGGGGTGTATCGCATTCTCTACGACATAGATGATAGCCCTCGCATTGTCACCGTCTATCGAGTGAAACATCGGCGCGAAGCCTATCGCTGATTGTATTCGTTGGAGGCCAAAGCCGACTAACATCCGCTGCAGCCGACCTGTCTCCGCTGGCGCTCCGGCGGACGGCTGAGCTTTTCCGTTGCAGAGCGACAGGGATCAATGGAAGGGGAAGGGATGCAATATTACCCGTACTTGCATTCGTAATCCGCAGC